>JAPVXR010000010.1 GCA_027214385.1 Cryomorphaceae bacterium 1068
ATTACTCAGCTATTTCTGTTGCTAATTCGTTTCTACTATCTTAGCAACATGCTGATATACAGTAAGTTAAATTAGTATCAAATATTTTGTATCGGGAAGTAGGTTCATTAGTTTTAGAAGCAGATTTGTAAACCCTACGGAAATAAACAGACTCTGTATCTTGTAGTCAGTCCATCAAGACATCAAACGCCTCTTCATGGCTCAACTAAATCTTCGAACCAAAAGCTGAACGGTTGTACCCGTACCCGCCGTGCTATCCACTGTCATCTCACCTTTCAATTGTTTAGTAAGTGATGCAACCAGTTTTTGCCCAAAAGCATTTTCCCGAACCGCAGACTTATCAAATCCTACCCCATCGTCAATTACTTTGAGGAGGAGTTCGCTATTCTCGTGAATGAGCGCCACTATTAGTTTTCCCGAACGGTCCTCAGGGAAGGCATACTTGAGAGAATTGGTAACTAATTCATTGATAATTAAACCAAGAGGCACCAAGGTGTCTACGTCTAACTCCTGAATCTCAATTTGATGAGTCAATTGTACACGGTCTTCTTCTACGTCGTAGGTGCGAAAGAGCTCGGAAGTAAGCTTCTCGACGTACTCCTTTACATTTACACCTGTAAGGTTTTCTCGCTGGTAGAGGCTCTGATGAATAAGCGCCATGGAACGAACACGGCTCTTACCTGCATTGATCGCTTCGAGGGCTGATTCATCATTGAGACTTCTACCCTGCAATGAAAGAAGGCTTGAAACGATTTGCAGATTATTTTTTACGCGGTGATGAATTTCTCGAAGCAGGAGCTCTTTTGCAGACAACGCTTTGGACAGTTCCTCTTTCTGCTCGCGGTAACTGCGGAATAAGAAGAAGAGAACAACAGCCAAAACGGTGATAAGTGTGAGTCCTATTCCACCAATGAGGATGGTGCGATCTTTTTGAGAAATCATGTCCTGAGAAGCTTTGTCTTTAAGGTCTAAAAGAGCAATTTGCTGTTCTCTTCGGTCTGTCTCGTACCTCACTTCTAGCTCATTGAGCTTTTCTCGACTATCAGCTCCGATTAGGCTGTCATTGAGGGATTTAAAAACCATATAATCATTTAGCGCAGACTCAAAGTCACCATTTAGCCGATGCGCCTCAGCGCGCATTTCGATTATCTCCATCTCGTCTTTTAGTCCCAGCTCATGGTTAAGCATTCCCGATAAGGAATCCATCATTTGTACAACTTGTGCATAATCCCCTTCTACCATCAAAATATCTCCAAAAAGTTGTCGACTTGCTACCCTAAGTGAAGGAATATTGATCCCATCGGCTAGCGACATGCATCCCGAAACGAGGGGCTTCGCTTCGGAGTATCGTTTCAATTTTATGAGCACTGTCGCCAAGTTGTAGCGATTGATCACTTTATTGTAGTCGCTGTTCATGCTTTCTCCCATATCATAAGCCTTTTTGTAGTACACATAGGCTGAATCCAACTGGTTCTGCTTTTCATAAGTCAGCCCCATATTGGTGTAGGTAATTTCCTCTTGCGGTAAGTCGGCAATAGCACGAGCCAGCAAATTGGAGCGATAATGATACTCCATCGCCTCCTCATACCGCTCTGCTTCGGTAAGCATATAACCGATTTTGCTACTCGCTATGATTACTAAGTGCGTATCACCTATAGCCTCAGCATAACTCATTGTTTCAGAAGCTGCTCCTGTGCTCTCTGCAAATTTCCCTTGGTCAGAATAGAGATTTGCTTTGGCCATTAACCCTGCAGAAATCCGAAACGTATCTTGTCTCTGCTTTTGAAAAGCTATATACGTATCAAACCATTTCTCACTTTCATCAAAATTGCTGAGATTTTTGTGAGCAATTCCTTGGTAATAGTAAAGCACTCCCACTTTATGTGCCTTGTCCTGCTTTGTGTGCAGTTCCTTTACATCTTCAAGGATTTCAAGCATTTTTTCGGGTTGTGTGCGCGATACAGCCCACGCTTCATTGTAAAGCGAATCTATTTGTGCATTAATTAGGTTACCAGAGCCTTGAGCGGAGACCTCATGGCTAACTAGGGCGTTGAGCAGTACTATGCAAAACATCGCAATTAGCTGTATTCGATTTAGATTAGGATTCATAGTGTAGTAATATTGATGAGAAGATATGTATTCCGCCGGTTTGGATAAGTGCAATCCGATGGGTTCAATTTACTTCCATTTTCTATTTCGAGTCGATGATAAAGCGGCATGGGTTTCAGAAGAAAGAAAATCTGTGACTTTGCCATCAAGGTGCCAAATGTGTGTAGCAGCATATCCATCAGCGCAAAAATGCGAAAGATGCTCAAAGTGAGGCTCACCTGTATGGATGATTTTTGGATGGATGTCCGAATGAAGGTTTCCTGATCAAGATGATATTTTGGAAGCATTCGACAGAATGGTTAACCATTGGCTGGCTGCTTATTAGCCCGATCAAATAAGCCGGTATCATCCAAAATAAATTCCAAAATAGGCCTACACTTATTCTTACAAGCCGTTTAAAATGATTTGTGTTCTCAATTTGCGGTTTTTTAGAGAATTACCTCATCAAAATTCGGCGAGGGCCAAAGGCTTGAGTCTCTTCTCAACCTATCTCTGATTGGAAAAAGGCGTCACAAGTGACTTTCTCGCGTTCGATATCCGCCGAGCTCTTCACCACCTCGGCGAGATCACGACAGATGATTTGCTGGGAATATCTTTTCGAAGTTTTGTATCGGGAAGTGATACAAAGAAAAAAGCCAAGGTTTGATAGTCATGGACTAACAAACCTTGGCAGTTATCAATGTCAGCTAGGAATCCTAACCAAAAGTATAATTGGTTTAAAGCTTAACAAGCTTCTTTGTAGCCTTTTGTAGGTTCCCTCTTGTTTGATCAGATTTCAACACTTCGATAATATAGGTTCCTGAATCTAAAAATCCCAGATTCATTGATATTTGATTATCGCCTATATTTCCCTGGTATCTTCTTTCTGCGATCATTTTTCCTTGCAAAGTGAATATTCTGACATTCAACTCACTCGGTTCTTCCAGCATGCAATTTAAGCTGATTATATCCGAAAATGGGTTAGGATAAACGGACAACTTATTGCTTAATTCCCCATAATCATCGATACCCAATGTGGAGGAATCTATTTGATCTAAATGGTTGTAAAATAGAGAATCAGGGCCATAAGGCTCTACTTGTGAAACTCTTGAAACACTCATAAATTCAAGATCCGTAGTTTGATTGCTGAACTGATCCCTTGTCGGTAATACTCCTGCAAATAAAGTGTTATCAGCATATATAGGTTCTCCCCAAGTAACACCGTAATCCTCACTCACATACAATAACGCGGTGTCAGAGTTTAAAGGGTTGACAATCAAATCCAAAAACCCATAGTCCAAATAATGAAGTTTGATAGACTGAATCGTATCTACTAAACTTAAATCTATATCCATTTCAATGGGATCTTCCAATCCAATGGAAAGTGAAATCTGAGGGGTAGGATCATTGCTGAAATATGCTAACCAAGACCCACCATCCGTATCAGTGGTCATACTCCATGACACATAGTGATGCAAATCTCCTGTGATAGAATTAGGTTCTGACCAATTCTCTCCATCGTAGTGAATGGACAATAATTCAGGGTTTTGAATATTGTAGCTGTACCTGCAAAAGATTATATCCCTGGTTCCATTGATATTCAATACACTGTACGAAAGAAATGTAAAATGATTGTCACTTGCTTCGCTGAATTCGTGAATAATGTTCAAATCAGACCATACTCCCTCGCTTCGTGTGAGCTCGTAAATGGCACCACCATATGTCCACCATCCAAAACGATTTCCAATCAACACCAAATCACCATTCTGATCCATGTAAAGTTCGCTGACTTCCATACCGTAGTTGCTCGCATTGCTTGTATAAACATTTTCAACTACCCAGTCTCCCTCATCCTTAAATAGGAAGTGCACATCAAATCTAAATTCCTCGCTGTAATCGATATTGGTAGGGTTTCCATAATTGAAATGCGGATTAACCGTCGCAGCGATATACGGATTCCCTTCAGCATCGGCATAAATCACAGCTAGTTTGTACGTACCATCTAAGTCAGTGCTGATTTCATCAGTGCTCCATGTGCTACCATAGTCAGATGAAAAACAATAAATCAATTTATAGTTTGATATAAACACCATGTGCAAACCGTCGTTTTCGTCCTTAAAAAAACTTCGATTCGTGTAGACCGAATAGTTTGTGTAGTAGTCGGTGTACCAACTTTCTCCCAGAGTTATGTAGGTACTGGTCAGGTTTAAAGAATCTATTCCCTGCGCTTCAATTTTGTGGAGCGTAAAGGAGAGTAAAACGAAAATTAGTAGTGCTATTCTTTTCATGATTTAGGTTAAGATTGAAAATTCAGAAATGATAAATAATTACTGACTTCGAAAAAAATCACATTAAAGTTCAGTGCTTCCACGACCATATATTTTTTCCACTACGAAATTATCGTTTCAACCATTGCTTTTCAGGTACCCCGGTCACTGCAAAATCCAAGTTTTGTGCGTACCTTAAGTGTCCTAAAAGCATCTGCTGATTTCAGCTCGGAACAAGGAGTTCCAAAACATTCAGATAAGAAAATAAGGGTGAAATTGAAATGACTCGAGCCTATCCCCAAACCACGTCAGAAATATCGGGTTTTGGGTAACTGTGAATATTCTAGTATCCTCTCGTTCAAGCGCACCCACAATACAGCCGCACTTCTCTCATTTAAAAACGATAATTAAGGTGTACTCAAACAGGAGTTCGCATTACGGGACACTCAAGAATAACCCCAATAAAAAAGCCCCTAAATCGGGGCTTTTCTGAATGAGTCAATGATCGTTCTATTGAATCGTAATCTTTTTGGTGCGTTTTCCTTCGGGAGATTGAATTTCCATAAGGTACATTCCGGGTGAAGCGCCTTCTATTTGAACCTCCATCAAAGTAGAAGTCCGAATCCGTTCTTGATGGATGATTCGGCCGCTGAGGTCATAGATGCCCATAAAAGCACCTGGATCAATGTCTGACACATCTATCTGGAAGCGACCATTGCTTGGGTTGGGATAAATCTTGAAATCAGGCAAGGTATTTTCTGCCAAACCGATTACATCAGTGAAGTAGGCATTTAGGAAAATACTTGACGGTATTGGTGCTTTCATGCATGTAAACCACACCTTGCGTTGTTCACTAAGAACTAAGATATCTTTCGTAATTTACCCTCACCAATCTTAAAACCATGATCAAACAAAAAAGAGCTTTTTTAGGTGTCATCCTCGTCTTTATAGGAGCCGTGATCCTTCTCAACAAAATGGATATCATTCCCGGCAACCTTTGGTGGCTGTTGAAGTGGTACAGCATTGTGATCGTTGTCGGCATCTACAATCTACTTACTGGTAGAGTCAATACGGGAATAATACTTTGTGCCATTGGAGGTGTCTTCCTGTTTGAGAACCTTGGATTCTACGAGTTGAATTGGTCCTACATTTGGCCAATAGCTCTGATTGGGCTTGGTTTGCTCTTTATATTCAGGAATTCATTAGGGAAATCTGGTGAAGAAATAACGGGAGATACCCATTTTGACTCTACTAATATCTTGGGTGGTGGAAAACTTCGAGTGACTAGCTCACCTCTAAAGGGTGGAAAAGTGACCAGCATTATGGGTGGTTCTGAAATCAACCTGTCGAAAACGGAAATTCAAGGCGAAGCCGTAATCGATGTTTTCAGCTTGATGGGTGGAGCCGAAATTCGGACACCTGAAAATTGGAACGTCATTAATGAAGTTACTTCCATTATGGGCGGCTTCGAAGACAGTCGGTCTATTCAGCCTACCGAAGGTGCCCCTACCCTTCGCATCAAAGGGTTGACGATTATGGGTGGAGTAGAACTAAAGAGCTAACTCTATGTCAAAGACTATCTCCGGCTCTTTCGAAGTCAAGCTACAACCATTGGAATCTTCAGCTCAAGACCCACTGATGGGGAGAATGAGCATTGACAAATCTTTCACCGGACCTCTTGAAGGATCGAGTAAAGGCGAAATGCTTACCGCCAGAACCGCTGTAGATTCTACGGCGGGCTATGTCGCGATCGAGAAGTTTTCAGGAATACTCGAGGGAAAGAAAGGTGGCTTTGTCCTCCAACACTTCGGGATTATGAGTGGTGGCAATAACCGCCTTATCTTAGAAGTATTGCCCGACTCGGGCACGGATGAGCTCATGGGAATATCAGGAAAGATGGAAATCAAACGTGATAGAGGTCACCATTACGATTTCCATTACGATTTGATTTAAGCGGTCTTCTTACATTCGTAGGAAATGCAGCATCTATGAAAATATTGGGCTTAATCGGGGGCACCTCTTGGCACGCCACTCAAGAATATTATCGATTGATCAATGAAGGATTTTGCGACGCCAACGGTAGCTTGGAAAGCCCAAAACTTATTTTGTACAGCATCAACATCGCGGTGATGCGCGCTCACGACAAGGACAAAATCATAGATACTTACACAGATGTTTCGAAAAAACTCGAGCAAGCGGGTGCGGAAGCCATCGTGATTTGCGCCAATACTCCACACTTGGTTTGCGATACTGTGCAAAAGGAAATAGGCATTCCCTTTCTCCATATCGCTGATGCGACAGGAAATGAAGCGAAGCGGCTGAGGCTGAACAAACTCGGATTACTGGGAACCAAACCCACTATGAAAGGTAGGTTCATCTCGGGGGTGCTTAAGGAAAATTTTGGCATGGAAGTCATCACACCCGAAGGCGATCGATTTGACACCACCCACGATTACATTTCCAACGAGCTCACTCAAGGCATCTTTTCCGACGAAGCAAAAAGCTTTTATTTGCAGGAAATAAAAAGGATGAAGGAAAGAGGAGCCGATGGAATTATTTTGGGCTGTACAGAATTACCGATTCTGTTGAAAGACACAAAGGCGGATTTGCCCCTGCTGGCCACCACCGATCTCCACGCGCAAATGGCGGTAGACTTCATTCTCAGTTAGTCATATGGAAGCAAGCAAACACAGTAAGCGCTGGCTGACCTTCGCCCCAATCGGGTTGATTTTGATCGGATCGGGATTGTCCATGGCCATTGATGCAGGTTTTTACCGAATGAACGGAGCGGCAACAATCAAGTGGGTTTTATACGGAACGTGCGCTCTGATCGTTTTTAATGCGGGCTTGTCCTTTTTTGGTCAGGCCATAATTGAAAAAATAAAACACGACCAATCAAAACCATAAAACCACCGCGATGAAACGGAACCTTACTCTCTTGCTGCTCAATTTTTTGTTTTTGACGGGCTACACCCAAAATGAAACACCACCGATTTATGTTGGTCTGCAGGTCAGCCCGAATTTTTCTTATCGGGTATTGTCTAACAATTCGGGAGAATCGAGCGTCGACGATGATATCGATTACCTCAACAACCGCGAAGAAGCAGCCTTGGGTTATCGGTTAGCTGCAGTGATGGGAATCAAAGTTACTGAGCACTGGACTTTAGAAGCAGGTATCGCTTATTTAAGAAACTGTACCCGATTGAACGTCACATTTGGAGATGATATTGAACCGAGAAGAGGTTTCGTTAACGATAATGAATATACCGAAGGAGAGCTGGAGACATGCTTGTCTTATGTGGGTATTCCATTGAGAATCATATGGAGCTTGGGCACTGAGAAAACGAAGGTATTGGCGTCTTTCGGCCTGTCACCTCAAATACTTTTGGCACAAAATACCACAGCAAAACTTTCGAATGGAGACAATACAGAAGAAATGGATATTGATTCCTTTGAAGATGCCACTGGTTTTAATCTCAGTCCATCTCTAGGATTAGGAGCAGAGTTCAAGTTGAGTGAAAACTTCTTCCTCAGAGCAGAAGGCATTGCACGATTTGGAGTGGTAAATATAAATGAAGACTCTCCGATTAACTCATACACCTATAGCTCGGAACTAAATGTGGGAATCCATTACCTCCTTGTCAAAACACCACAAGGAGATTCTTAAATTTTGAGGACTTCTTGCTCAGCTTCATATTTTGGTAATTTGTGGCATATGATTTGAAAAAGACGAAACCCTAAAAGAATTCGAGTCGTAATAAGCAAGTAAGTTTGTGGTCGTTTATACTTACTGTGAAGTTGTTAGCGCAATGGTTGAATTTTATTAAATATTTCAATTCTTGCTTTGTCTATTGAATTTCATGGTAAAACGTTTGAGATTTTAGCTTAACATTCGCTAAACTTTCAAAAAGAGTCGACCTGAACTAGTTTTGATCCGACAAAAAAAAGGTCTATTTTTGAGCTTGAAGTGCCAAAATGAAATTCAACCGCTCATTTGGCTTGAGTTGGAGGTAATTTGTGAATTCTAAAACAACCGAACTCGTGAATACAGTATTCAGCATCGACGTAGAAGAATGGTTCCATATTTTGGAAACAGATTCTGTGTCCAAAACTATCTCTGACTGGGATAGATACCCTAGTAGAATAAATGAGTCCATGAACATGCTTTTTGATGTTCTGGATAAGCACAACGTTAAAGCTACTCTATTCTTCTTGGGCTGGGTTGGTGAAAAATACCCCCACATCGTCAAGGAAGCTTGCAAGCGAGGACATGAAATTGCTTCTCACGGTTATTACCACGACTTGGTATATGAGTTGGGTTATAAGAAATTCAGAGAAGACATACGGCGTTCAAAAGCTCTTCTGGAAGATCTTTGCGGTCAGGAAGTAAGAGGATACAGAGCACCGGGATTCTCACTTACTCCAGAAGCCTCTTGGGCATACCCGGCCTTGATAGAAGAAGGATTTACTTACAGTTCCTCTATTTATCCCGCTAAGCGCGCTCACGGTTTTTTCACTGATTTTGGCGATGAGCCACGTGAAATCATTTATCAAGGAAACTCAATTGTTGAATTTCCAATGACCGTTTTGGAAGCTCCGTTTACTTCATTGTCCTGCTTTGGAGGTGGTTATTTCAGACTGTTCCCTGTTAGCTGGTACAAGGCTGCAGCCGAAATGTTGAAGAAAAAAGACAAGAATTTGATCTTTTATATCCACCCCAGAGATATTGATATCGAGCAACCTAAACTGGACCTACCGATGAAGAGAAAGATCAAATCATACATCAATGTAGGAACTACCTTATCGAAGATTGATAAGATTTTGGAAGGTGAAAACTATACCAACTTTGAAAAAGTAATCGAGAGAACTCAGATTAGCTCTTTGCCAAAGGCTATTGTCCACACAGAGAAAGGAATTGAACGGACCTTCTTAAATTTTGAAAAAAGAACAGGATCCGTCAAGGAAAAAAGAAACCCTCGTCGTGTGATTCCTATTGCCACTACTGAGTAAAAAATTGCATTCAATATATCAGACACTCTCTAAGCGCAAGCCCTTCGAAAAATCGTTGGGCTTTTTTTTTGGATTAATTAAAGCCTATATAATTGTAATGTCAGATAGAATATGCCTACCATAGCTACTCAGTGATACGTATTCTAAACACTCGGTGGTAGCTCTTTCTGAATCATATCCATTAACACAACCAGGTCTTCATCTTTAGCAAAGTTGCTTCCGTTTAGAAGCCTGAACTGTTTGAAAAACTCTTCTCCTGAAAGCTTTATTTCCCTGTACTCAGCCGCCAACATTAAGGCCCTGATGTGTGGGTTGAACTTGCCTGAGGTCTCGCGTTCCGCTAATTTCCAACTACGGTTGATCTTCACCATCTGCTCTGTGTTTCCAATTTTCAGCTGAGCGTAGAAGTAGTTCCGAAAAAAGTAGTGCCATTTAAATTGGAATATTTTGCTGCCGAGCTCGTTGAAAAATCGTGTCGCAAACCCCACGCACTTTGCGTATTGTTGTTTCCGGTTCAAACACCTGCAATAATTAGAGGCAAAAACAACTCGTCTGCTCTGATCCAATGTGGCCTTGTACATCGGGAAAGTTTCCTGCATCTTCTTCATGGCTTCATCCGGCCGGTCGAGATGCAATAAAACGCTCACGTAATTATTAAGGTAGTACAAGTAATCCTCTGTATGGTGCTTTACAGATTGAAATCCGAAATATGCAGCTCTTTCGTAATCGCCCTTAGAATTGCAAATAATGAGCTTATTTGCGTAAATATTAGCCAGAATACGTCGGGAATAAAAATCACCTTCAAACAATTCTTTCTCTAATTCTTCAAAAGGCTCAAAAAGTGAATCCCATTTTTTCTGACCGATGTGATACATGAAATAAGCCAATAAAGCATGAAACCGATTTTTCTTAGACAATTCCTTATCTCTGAAAGCGGATAGGAGCCACTCAATTTGAGTTTTTTCTAATTCTTTTTGTTCCGCGAAGGCGTTAATACGAGTGAGTTCGTTGACCTCTTCTTCTACGTTTCTATTCCTACTTACCGCAGCGCGAAAACGGTCTAAAAAAGCTTGAACCATGGCATAATCTGAGTGACGGAAACGCCTTAGAAGGTAGCCACCATAATTCTCTACTAAGCGATAGAAGCTGTCCATATGAAACCATCCGATTTCAAATACCTTCATCTCCTTCAAAATCCTGCTTTGTTCCTTTGGAGAGATAGAGTCTACCGTAATCTGATAATTGGTCATGCTAATCCACTCAAAATAGGCATCGACATCCCGTTCTTTGAGCTTCTTGGAAATGCTCGCCATGAGCTTCGAATACTTTCGTAAATCGATGGACGGATCAAACTCGATGCCTTTCCATGGTTCGCCTACCCTCAGCTCGATTCTCTCCAAGATTTGAATAATCTCCCTATCCTCGTACGAATTATTCTTTTGTACATACTCTATTTCAGATGGAAACAGAGTATCCACAAAAGCCGTGAATTTCTTGAGCTTAGGCATTGCCGTCTAAGGTAACTCTAGTTCAGGAAATTCACGATCAACTGATTCACTTCGTCAGCTTTCTCGAACATTACAAAATGGCCCGCCTTTTTGATGACCTCTACCTGTGAGTTCGGAATGAGCTCGCCTCCATGTTCGGCAATTTTTGCTGAGCTTCCTCCGTGCAAGTATCGATTGGGAATAAGCTGATCAGCAGCTCCCATGACAATTAAAGTAGGCTGTTTGATTTTTGATAAATCTCGGATGACGGGTTGATTGACCATTCCCTGAATGGACTTGGTAATGCCATAGCAATACCACAAAAAGTCCTCTCCTGCTCCTGTCATGGCATATCGATCTTCTACCATGAAAAAGGCGTCATCGGGCATCTTGTAAAAGTTGTGACCCAAGTTGGACTCTATGGCATCCAGAGGAGTAAGCATAACTCCCTTTGCGGTAATGGCATCCCTAAACCACTCTTTCTCTCCTTCGCTAAAGGTTTCAATTCCAGCCGGGGCTACAAGGACGAGTTTACTGACACGATCGGGATGACTCAATGCCGTTACGATGGAGATTTGTCCACCCATCGAATGCCCCGCCAAAACCACTTTGTTCAAACCGATCGAATCCATAAAGGCAATTACTGATTTGGAGAAAAAGGTCATCGAGCCTTCGTACTCTCCTTTGGAAGAGCGGCCATATCCGGGCAGATCAATAGCAATGCAACGGTAACTGTTTTTCAACTCTTCGATGTTCTTCTTCCAAGCGGGCGCATAACTCCCCAGTCCATGAATGAAGAGAATGGTCTCGCTTCCTGAGCCTTCGTCCATGTAGGCGATCTCCATCCCATTAAATATGGCCTGTTTGGAAACAGAATAGGGATATTCAATCTTATCAAAGCTATCAACTCGCTCTAGATCTTTGTAAAAAGTTTGAGCTGTGATAGAAGCCGTAAAAAACAGACTTACGAGTATAAAGAGGTAGTTTTTCATGATCAAAACATTAACCATTTAAAAGCCAAATATGCAGTCCATGGATCAACGGGCCTAGTGCCTAATCGATCCTCGGCATCTACAAATTGATCTCCATTAGCATAAGGAGCATCGTAAAAATCGCCAAGCCATACATGGGCAGCACGAACTTCAATTTCCATCAAGGTTTTGATTTTCCAACGTATGCCGAAGTTGGCTTCCAAACCTATTTGGGTTCCTCCACGACTGAGGGCTGCATTGGACATGGCGTAGGCTCCATTTGCTGATAATATCCACTTATTCGGCACAACTGCTTTGCTTACCTGTACATTGACAGCGTTGAGCCCGGCACCCAAATTAGAAATATCACTGATCAGCGGCATGTATCGGTTGACTACATTCCCGGAAGGGAAAAGCACACTCGTACCTATACCAATTGGTAAGTTACCCGGTGCACCCCATGTATTCCCTGTTATTACCCCTGTATACTCTCCATCACTTATTCCATCTTCATCACCGGTAGTGTAGAGATAATCAGCAGTGATCTGATCGTCGGGAGTATTCCCGAATCGGTAGCCGTAGCGAAGGTTTAAACCGAAACCATTGATATCAGCTACCCGACCATTTTCTCCTTCGATGTTTCCAAGGTTGTAGTTGAAGAACCCGGATAACTTGTGATTGTGGTAGGTATACTCTCTGTTGTAATCAAAAAAGGTTCCCAGCCAAGTCACGTTGGTTTCGTAATCTGTATCGGGAAAGACAAACCTATATGCACCTGTATATTCAGTAAGTAAGCTCTTGGGGCCTTGACCCAGAATAGAGGCTCCTCCCCTCCCATTTGATTTGTCATTAACATGATACACCGATCCGCCGATGTTGAAGGCAGACATGGCTTTGTAGACTCCCATTGCTTTGTAAAGCCAAACATCATCGCGCAACTCGATGCGATTTTCCCAAAGGTTAAAGATGCCCGCAGACACACTACCTCTCGCAAAATCGTGTCGGAAACTAATTCCGGCAGCATCTCCCGCCCAGTACATCAGCCTGTAACCGGTATCGAGGAGTTTATCCACAGTAGTACGATATGGATGATATGGAGTATCAAAGGTTCGCATCAAACCAAAATTGATGGCATAACCATAAGCAGGAATGATCTCGACCTCGATGTTTTGGGTTTGTAAATTGACGAAGTCAGCATTGAAACCTGCACCTTGATTTCCTCCCGAACCGTAAGCCGCATCACCCCATGTCCAGTCTATTTCGAATGATGCACGAAGAGTAACTTTTCCGTCCATCAATTTTGGCGTATACAGGAAAAAAGGTAAAAAACGCTGTTCCACAAAGGAAGTGTAGGTGGTATCTGATGATCGAGCGGTACTTCTGCCAAACATACGTCCTATGACCTGACCTTGAAAAAAATCGTTTCGTGGAAAGTAGTTTGCAGTTACACCTTGGGTAAAAAAATAGGCGACAAAAGTCAATTCCTTATTTGCCTTTATTGGAATTTCCCGATTGAAATAGTACTCAGTATTTGTAGCATTGGTGTCGGGCAATTCTGCATCCTGACCCAAAGCGAGAATTGTACACAGTATAAAGGCGAAGAAAAGTCTGATGTGCAGCATGATGCAGAAAATAAAAGGAGGAGCTTCTTTAAATTAAAGCTCCTCCGTTGGTGAATTATTCTACTCGTAGATATTTTTGTACTAGGTTATTTCCAAAAAACCCACCTGAAGTTGAACCAAATCCTCCTGATACTGTGGGAGGAGTAACCCCTGTCAGAGCAGGATCAGTCTGAACAACCTCGTACCACATTGAATCAGGAGACGCAGAATAAACTTGAACAATTCCCATAGCAGTGCGAGAATCCGGTGTGGTCTGAGACAAAGTTATTTCGTAAATACCCGCTACGTCATTGCCTGTGACCGTATAACTTCCGCTAAATTCAGTCACAGCTCCATCCTGCGTTGAAAAAACTTCATATTGTTGATTACTCATGAAAGTGGCGTTGATTTCCGTTACACCTGCACCCGATAGAGTACCACCTACATCATAAGCTTCCCATTCTCCAACAATGGGATTATCCGTAGCGGAACTCAACGGACCTGCATACGAACTGCTGCCATCAGCGCAATTATTACGAACATAGAAGTCATAATCGGTATCGCCCATCAATCCATCTACTGTAAACGGATTGCTGTCAGCCGTAACTTCTGTTCCGCTTCCCTGGGCAAATCCGGTTTCACCATATTCAATAGTCCAAGCTGAACCTGTTGAAGTCCAAGATAATGTCACAGAGTTTGCTTCGGTGTCATCGACTAATAAGTCTGTAGGAGTCGCACAAGCACCCGGTGTGTTATCGTCATCGTCGTCATCATCGTTACATCCTGTAAAAACTAGACCAAGGCTCAATAGCCCCAAGAAAAAATACTTACTCATTTTCATGATTTTGTTGGTTTTTGAAGTTTAATTGATTTTGAAAGTTTCTGCTTGTCAATTTTCCCTGTAGCGTTTACGGGAAGTTCATTTTCAAAGAAGAAATATTTTGGAATTTTAAATTTTGCCAGATTCTTCAGACAGTACGCTTTTAGCTCATCTTGAGTGAGGGATTCATTCTGTTTGAGTACGATAAAACTCGCTCCAGATTCACCCCATTTTTCGTCGGGAACGCCTACCACTGCAACATCTGCAACGGCAGAATGGGATTGCAGTACCTTCTCCACTTCACGAGGGTAAACGTTTTCTCCACCGCTGATGTACATTTCTTTTTTCCGCCCCGCTACGTAAATATAGCCTTCGCTATCTTTCCTGACCAAGTCGCCCGTTTTGAACCAGCCTTCAGAGAAAGACTTTTGATTGGCCTCTTCGTTGTTCCAATAGCCCGGGGTCACATTGGGGCCAGCCAGCCATAATTCACCCACCTCATTGGGGCCACATTCAGCGCCCGAATCGTTCACGATTTTTCCATTGACGTAGAAATTGTAAAACCCGATCGAGCCTCTCTTGCGAATGGTATCGCTCTGATGAAGGGAGGTAACATTTGGGCCGACTTCTGTCAAACCATAGCCCTGACGAATCGGAATATTCTTTTCAGACCAAAGTTCGATCATGGGGATGGGCAAGGCCTCACCACCAACGATGAAATAGCGGATGTTGGACAAGTCGGCTGTTTTGAACGCTTCGGTGTCCACCATCATTTTAAGCATCGTCGGCACAGCCATAAAGAGCGTAGAGCCGCTGCTTTCGAGCTTTTCCATAACTTCTTCGGCCACGAAATCGTTCTGCAACCAAATGGTTCCACCGCGATGCAGCAGCGGAGTGATCAGCACATTCCAGCCACCCGTATGGAAAGCAGGCATGCAGTTCAGTGTGACGTCATCAGAACTCAAATCCAGCCGAAGCGCCGTATTGACACTGTTCCAAAACAGCATCTTGTGGGTGTAAATCGCTCCTTTGGGAAAACCCGTTGTGCCCGAAGTGTAGAGGATGAAAATCGGATCATTTTCCTCGAGTGAGTTCAAATAAGGCTCAGCCTTTTTTCTCAGGTCGGCAAAACCGA
Source organism: Cryomorphaceae bacterium 1068 (assembly GCA_027214385.1). Taxonomy (NCBI): domain Bacteria; kingdom Pseudomonadati; phylum Bacteroidota; class Flavobacteriia; order Flavobacteriales; family Cryomorphaceae; species Cryomorphaceae bacterium 1068. The sequence continues at coordinate 15,380 of JAPVXR010000010.1, forward strand.
TCTGCGAGTTTTTGTTCTCGACCAACTTTTCTTGGAAGGCAGGTTCCGACAAAACCAGTTTCGCTTTTGAATCTTCAATTTGGTACTCCACCTCGCGTGGGGTCAATCGGGTATTGATGGGCACTAAAATGTATCCAGCCTTTTGGGCGGCACCGAAGAGGGCGATCAGTTCAATCGAAAAAGAGGAAAGTATCGCTATTCGATCTCCTTTCTCCAAGCCATAGTCGCGGTGCAATACCCCCGAAATATCAGATGCTTTATCATTTAGCTGCGCATATGTTATTTCTTTTTCGTCCTCTACCACAGCTACCTTTCCGGGAGAGAACTCAGACCATTTTACAAACCAATCAAACTCGTTCATAGTGGTTTTGTTTGAGGTTGAACAGAACTGACCTTTTGAGCAGAAAGTAAAATCAACAAGCCAATAGCCGAGGAAATCAGTATGGCATAAGTAGCGGCAATGGCAGGGTTGTTTATTGCGCCTTTCATGTAGGGGCCGATGTTTCCATAGTATACAGAAAAATGGACGAGAATGGCAGTGACGGAACTCACAATAGCGGCAATAGGAGAAGTCTTCTTGGAAAACATTCCCATGACCAGTGGGAAGAAAGCTGCACTGAAAAATGCATAGACTCCATTTTGGGCAAAAATGGCAACGCTTAAATCGGGATCAGCGATTTGCCGTGCCGATAAAATCACGGTAAGTACGGCCAGTCCAACGATGACGCCTCGGTTGAGTAATATTTTCGAGCGATTCGACCACTCCGATAATTTGGTGGAATTAGAAAGAAAAAGATCATTCGTGAACGTAACCGAAAGACTCTGAATTAACCCTTCCAGAGTAGATATTCCCGCGGCGATTAATCCCAGAGTCACCAAGAGTCCTGTGCCCACTCGGAAATTCTCAACGATATAAGCCGGCACGAGTTGATCGGGTGGCAAAGGATTGCCATTTAAAGTCATATCGGGAAAACTGATTCTCGCATAAAGCCCTACAATCACTACGGAAAAGAAAATGACCATGGTGAGAATCGCCGTCAACAAATATTGATTGACTTGGGATTCATCTTTGAGAATTAAAGATTTAGTAATGATGTGAGGTTGACAAACCACCGCCACGCCGATTACAATTTGACAAAAGACAATTTCGAAATAATCACGGAATAGAAAACTATCAGGGTTGGTGTATTCGGTTAAGCGTGGATCGATGGTTTCCAAGGTGCTCATAAAACCTGACCAGCCCTCGGCGAAGTATTCGTGGCCGGACAAAATCAAAATCACGGCAACAATGAGCATTAGCAGTGCTTGGATGGTATTGGTGTAAACCAAGCTATTAGCTCCTCCAAACATCATGTATCCAAAGACGAAAATGACGATACCGACCATCACTACCGTCGGGTCGGCGCCAAGCGGAGCTGCAAGCAGCTGGGCTAAGCCCACTACGATCAATACGATGAAGGTGACCAGTAAAATGGACAAAAGCGCGAAGCCCGTTCCATAGGCCTTGCTTCCGAATCGATTGGCCATCCATTGTGCCATGGTCAACGCCTTTACTTTAGTGCCGTGCGCTCTGAATCGTTTGGTCAGAAGGACCAATGATATAAATGCAGCCGCGGGCAGAACCAATACATAGGCGATCAATCCTGAAACGCCGTAGAGGCCGATCAAACCCGGATTAATAATAAAAGTAGCTGCGGAAGTCATGCTGGCCGCCAATGCCAGACCAACCGCTGCGGGCGAGAAGGCAACGCTTCCGAGCGCGTAGTCTTCAATATTGCCCGTGTTCTTGGCTCCCCGAAATACCACAACAAGAATGACGCCCATCAGAACGGCGAGCATCAAAAGAGTGGGCCATATTTCGGTAAGACTACCCACGCAAAAATGGATTTAGAATTTTCATAAAACCGTCCAAGTCTTCGATGTAAGGTGAATGGCCGCACTCCTCCATCACCTCTTCACGGTAATTGAAACCCGCTTTCTCAAGTGCGTTACGGGTTTGCGAAACCATCGGTTGAGGGGCGCATTGATCAGCTCCGGGATAGTTTGGAATCAAACCGAGCTTACCCAGCACTGCCGTGTCAAAAAGAGATTCATCAGAAACGATCTTATCCTTTCCTCCTCGAATCCAAAGCGTTTCGGGCTTCTGAGTCACCTCCGATAATTGGTTGAGTATTCCTGTTTTGGAAAGCGGCGATGCACAGTTGATCTGCCCTTTATCTCCGGGCTTCGAAAAAGGAAAGCTTTCGGAAGGTGAGTGATCTCCCGGATAGAACTCCTCTCCCACTCTCATTCGAAGCAAACCCTCGAGCAAATCATTCACCCTTTCGGGAACGAATGGTGGCTCCCAATAAAAGGAGTTCATCACATTAAGCGGAGCGGATGGATTTCCCGTTCCCCTCTCTTTCTTTTGTAAAAGCTCAACGAAATCGGGATTGATGACACCCGCGCCACTTCCAGCTCCATCGGGATAGGTAAGGCCTCCTTCCACGTTTGATGTTGCGCCAAATCCAAAAGGAGACGCGGGATTGACCAAGACCATTTTTTGGATTCTTTGGCTGTCGCGAAGCACCATTTCCCAAGAAATTCCCCCACCGAGGGAATGGCTGATGATGGTGTACTTTTCAATTTTTTCGCGATCAATCAAAGCGAGCAGATCATCTACAAAATCTCCGAAGCTTTTTTCCGCTTTGGCCGGCACTGCTTCCGTCAATCCGAAGCCCCTCAGATCAGGGGCAATGCAGGTATAGCGATCGGGCATGGCGTCCATCAGCTCTTCCCAGAATACGCTGTCGGATCCATTTCCATGGATAAACAGAATCACTTCATCTCCCCCATTTCGGCGGCGAAGATGCTGCTTGATTCCATTGGCTGATATGTAAACCTGCTCGATCATTTTCAATATTTGTATAAGGCTCCCGCAAAAGCCAATCCGCCTCCCGATCCGATAAACATGAGGTAATCTCCTCGCTTGATTCGTCCCGCTTTATTGGCTTGATCAAGCGCCATCGGGATACAAGCAGAACCGGTATAGCCATAGTGGTGCATCACGTACTCCGCTCGTTCGTGTTCGATATTCAAATTATCGAGCGTCTCGTGGATTGCGTTTATGTTAATCTGAGTAATGAAAAAGCGATTCACATCTTGTGGGCTGATGTGGGCTCGCTTGCACAATTCCTGAATCATGCTCGTCCACATTTGTGGATTGAGCTCTTTGGGGAATTTGTGAACGAATTGAAGTAGCTGGGTTTTCTCTTCCAGAACCTTTTCGCTGACGGGTGTTTTTGCGCCACCCGCATAAATCCCCATCCAATCGGCGTATTCGCCTTTGGTCTCCAACATGGAAGCCAACAAACCTTCTTCACCTTCATGGGACGATAAAATGACTGCACCGGCTCCGTCGGCAAAAAGCGTCACGGTTTTCTTGTCGTGAAGATTGAGGTATTTCGACATGTTGTAAGTGCCTACCACCAATACTTTTTGGTATTGATCATCGGCGGAGATGTACTTCGCAGCCATATCAAGGGCCGTAACGAAGCCCGCGCAAGCGGTGTTGATATCGAATGTACCTGCTTTGGTGGCCCCCAATCTGTGCTGCACCACTGAGGCAGTGGAGGGAGAAACATATTCCGGAGTATCCGTGCTGATGATGATCAAATCGAGTTCTTCAGCTTTCACACCTGCAGCAGATAATGCAGCCAAGGCGGCATTCTCGGCCAAATCAGCTGTAGATTCATCGGCCTCAGTCCAGCGACGCTCAAAAATCTGCACGTTCTGACGTAACCAAGTATCGACGTCTTGGCCCAAAATTTCATTGAAATAAGAGTTGGGCACTACCTTTTCGGGGACGTACATTCCCGTGCCCAAAATCTTTGCGTTTCTCATGCTCAAAGTTTTAATCCTCCATCAACATTAAGCACAGCACCAGTGATGAAAGAAGCTTTGTCAGATGCGAGAAAAACATAGGCATTCGCAATGTCTTCAGGCTGCCCGAGTCTTCCCAGCGGTGTTTGAACCCGCAACCCATCGAGTACTTTTTCAGGGACGGACTTGATCATATCGGTATTGATAAATCCCGGAGCTACCGCATTAGCCGTAATACCATATCGACCCAGCTCTTTTGCCCAAACTTTTGCCAAGCCAATCACACCTGTTTTGGTGGCAACGTAATTGCTTTGACCAAAATTTCCATTGTGAGCAACGACGGAAGAAGTATTGATTATTCGACCACCTCCCGTTTCCATCATGTGAATAGCCACTGCTTTACCACAATTGAATACACCAGTGAGGTTGACGTCAATTACTTTCTGCCATTGATCAGGCGTCATCTTTTTAAGCGTGCTATCGGCAGTTACACCGGCGTTATTAATTAGAATATCTACTTTACCGATGGTTTCAACCGTTTTGGCGACGGCTTCTTCGACAGCCTCGTAAGATCGAATGTCCACCGACATAAAACCGATCATCGAAGACTGATCGCCAGCTAATTTTATGGTTTCAGCTGCCTGCTCTGAATTGATGTCCCAAATCATTACACGACATCCTTCAGAAACAAATTTTAGGGTAGTTTCACGACCGATACCATTTGCGCCACCAGTGATTATTGCTGTTTTATTTTCGAGTTGCATTGTTTTTGTATTATGTGGGATGAAGGTAGTTTTGACGTGTAAAAATACCACATATCAAATTATTTATTAATATATGATTATTTACACAAATAGAACTTATTACTCTACTAATCACTTCTTTAATACTAATATTTTTGATGTGATATAATGGTGTATGATTGACAATTTTGAGAATGAATGAGATATGGTTTTTTTTTAATATTCAATGAGTTTTAAACCTGAGTTGCTCGTGGAATGTGTGAATATGAAAATGCCTTTCGGTAAGTACGAAGGGCGATATTTATGCGACCTACCGATTTCGTACCTGGAATGGTTCAAGCGAAAAGGTGGCTTCCCTAAAGGAAAAATCGGAGTTTTACTCGAAACGGTCTATGAAATAAAACTAAATGGATTAGACGAAATCCTTTTTGAACTTAAGCGAAGATTCAAATAAAACTTCAACAAATTTTATTTTGATTTCTGATCTCCTTTTTATCTACTTTCGCACAAAATTGAAACGGCTGAAATGATTGTTAGCAAGGTGCTTCCAACGTTTCAGTACAAAACAAATATTAGTACACCTCACCTCACTTAAAACGTACGAACACCCACTGGATTGAAAACGAAATACTTCGATCTTATTGATCAATCATTCTTCTTTCCCCAAGAAGAATTTACCCTAAACGGGGCAGAACTAAAGTTTCATGATATTGACCTGATGAAACTGGCTGAAGAATACGGCACCCCACTCAAGTTTACTTATCTACCCAAGATTAGCGATAATATCAATCGCGCGAAAGGCTGGTTTAAGGATGCGATGGTAAAAAGCAATTACAAGGGAACTTATAATTATTGCTATTGCACCAAAAGTTCTCACTTCAAACACGTCTTGGATGAAGCGCTGAAAAACGATATTCACATCGAGACGTCCTCGGCATTTGACATCAATATCGTTCAGAACCTAAAGAAATCAGGTGCTATTAAAAATGATACCTATGTAATTTGCAATGGTTTCAAGCGTGATCAATATGTGCACAACATAGCGGAATTGATAAACGGAGGACACAAAAAGTGTATCCCTATAATTGACAATTACGAGGAGCTCAACTTGCTCTCAGAACAGATCAATGAAAACTTTGAGGTTGGGATTCGCATTGCCTCAGAAGAAGAACCGAAGTTTGAGTTTTACACTTCAAGACTGGGTATCGGTTACAAAAACATCGTTCCGTTTTACAACCGAGAAATAAAAGATCGGCCTGATGTAAAACTGAAAATGCTGCACTTTTTCATCAATACTGGTATCAGAGATACAGCCTACTATTGGAATGAACTGCAAAAATGCTTGAAGGTTTATATAGACTTGAAGCGCGTTTGTCCTAACCTCACGGGGCTAAACATTGGGGGTGGCTTCCCCATTAAAAATTCACTGGCCTTTGATTACGATTACGCATACATCATCGATGAAATCGTAAATCAAATTAAGATGGCCTGTGATGAGGCCGGAGTGGATACCCCCGATATTTTTACCGAATTCGGAAGTTTCACTGTAGGCGAAAGTGGTGGGGCCATTTACAAAGTACTTTACCAAAAGCAGCAAAACGACAAGGAAAAGTGGAATATGATCAACTCATCTTTCATCACTACTCTACCCGACACTTGGGCGATCAACAAACGCTTTGTGATGCTTCCCATCAATCGCTGGAATGACGAATATGAGCGAGTGCTCCTCGGCGGCCTCACTTGCGATAGCGACGACTATTACAATTCAGAGCAGCACATCAACGCCATCTATCTTCCAAAGTATAGAAAGGACAAGCCACTTTACATCGGGTTTTTCAATACGGGTGCTTATCAAGATACTATTGGTGGTTACGGCGGATTGCAGCACTGCTTGATTCCTCAGCCAAAACAATTATTGATTAGCAAAGACGAAAGTGGAGAAATGAAGACAGAGGTCTTCGCACCACAACAATCTCAAGAAGCAATGCTCGATATTTTGGGTTACCAAAACGCCCTTGAGAAGGCTCCTGTGGTACCTACTAAAGTAGAACAAGTCAACTAAAATGGAATCAAAAAGAACTTACGCGGGAATCGATAAAGAATTCGCATCTCCTGAAAAGTCAAAAATCGTTTTAATTCCCGTTCCTTACGATGGGACGAGTACTTGGCTAAAAGGCGCTGACAAAGGACCCGAAGCCTTTCTGAAAGCTTCTGAAAACATGGAGCTCTATGACATCGAAACGGAGACTGAAGTCTACAAACAAGGTATTTACTTGCATGACCCCGTTACCGAAAAATCGAGTCCAAAAGCGATGGTCGAGGCAGTGCATGCTACGACGAAAAAAGAGATTACCAAAAACAAATTCGTAACCCTTTTCGGTGGTGAACACTCGGTTTCAATCGGAGCAATAAGAGCATTCAATGAGTGCTTTGACAAGCTAACGGTTTTGCAAATCGACGCACATGCCGACCTCCGAAAAGAGTATGAAGGCACCCCTTACAATCATGCTTGTGCGGTTTACGAAGCGAGTCAAAACACCAACTTGATTCAGGTCGGAATCCGTAGCATGGACATTTCGGAAACCAGAGTGATGGATAAAGAAAAAGTCTTCTTTGCGCATGACATGGCTACCGACGAATACTGGCCCGATAAGGTAATGGAATTGCTAACCGATAATGTCTACATCACTTTTGACCTAGACGCTTTCGACCCCGGTATTTTGGCTTCGACAGGCACCCCTGAACCGGGAGGACTTTTCTGGTATGAAACACTCGATTTCTTGCGCAATGTTTTTACGAGTAAGAATGTAGTCGGATTTGACATTATGGAGCTCTGCCCGAATGAAGTTGATAAATCTTCCGATTTCGTTGCAGCAAAACTGTACTACAAAATGCTCTCTTACAAATTCATGAATACGAATTTGGGAGATGATTTCGAGAGCGGTACTGAGACTGAAAAAAGTTCTTCAGACAAAAGAACAATGACAAAAAACTTTGACTACGATGAGTAAGCCAATTACCGATTTTATCGAAAAATACTACCTGCACTTCAATGCAGCCACGGTTATAGATGCCTCAAAAGCCTACACTGCCCAGCTGGACCGAGGGGCCAAAATGTTGGTAACACTTGCGGGTGCGATGAGCACAGCTGAGTTAGGGAAAATCTTTGCGGAGATGATTCGCCAAGACAAGGTTCAAATCATTTCCTGCACCGGTGCAAATCTTGAAGAGGACATCATGAACTTGGTGGCCCATAGCCATTACGAGCGCGTCCCCAACTACAGAGATCTCACTCCTCAGGAAGAATGGGCTTTACTCGAAAGAGGGCTGAACCGAGTAACGGACACCTGCATTCCTGAAGAGGAAGCTTTCAGACGACTCCAAAAACACGTCTTCAAAATTTGGAAAGATGCCGAGGAAAAAGGGGAACGCTACTTCCCTCATGAGTTTATGTACAAATTGCTCCTGTCAGGAGTTTTGGAAGAGTACTACGAAATCGACGTTGCAGACTCATGGATGTTTGCAGCGGCAGAAAAGAATCTGCCCATCGTTGTACCGGGCTGGGAAGACAGCACAATGGGAAACATCTTTGCCAGTTATGTCATGAAAGGTGAGTTAAAAGCCTCTACCATGAAATCGGGAATCGAGTACATGGGATTCTTAGCTGATTGGTACACGGCCAATTCTGAAAATGGAATCGGGTTTTTCCAAATCGGCGGAGGAATTGCAGGCGATTTTCCGATCTGCGTTGTTCCCATGCTCTATCAAGATATGGAGCGCACGGACACACCATTTTGGAGCTATTTCTGCCAAATTTCAGATTCTACTACGAGCTACGGTAGTTACTCAGGTGCAGTACCTAACGAGAAGATAACGTGGGGAAAGCTGGATTTGGATACACCAAAATTCATCATCGAATCTGATGCGACCATCGTGGCACCGCTTATGTTTGCGCACATACTGGGCATGTAAGGGTGAAAAAAAATCAAATAATTGAAAGGAAATTAAATACCTTCAATATCGCCATCAAATTGGATACTTAAATGAATACGCCATTTCACCTCTCCCTGCCGTGTCGTAGTGTGAGCACTACAAAGTCATTTTATGTAAAAAAAATAGGTGCTGAAGCGGGACGCGAAGCTTCTACTTGGGTAGATATTGATCTCTATGGAAATCAAATCACCTTTATAAAAGACGAAAGTTTTCACTTTGACTACCACAACTATCGTTTTGGTGATTCAATTATTCCTGCATTTCACTTCGGAGTATTATTGGAAAAAGATACTTGGGACGGCTTGTTTAAGCGATTGAATGAGGCGAAAATCACCCTCACCGAACAACGAAAGTATTTGGAAGGAGCCCCGGGAGAACATCAGTCCTACTTTTTGGAAGACCCCAACGGATACACCGTCGAGTTCAAATGCTTCTCTAAGGAAGGAGACACTTTTAATAAATAACACACATAAGATATGCCTTCAACGAAGGAAATCCAGAACGTAGAACTACAGCTTCTGGACTTGAACGATTACGCGGAGTTGAAAGATGCTATGATCGCGGCCTACAAATCAATGCCCGACAGCTATTGGAAGGAACATCACATAAAAACTCTTGTAGATAAATTTCCTGATGGTCAAGCTGTAATTAAAGTAGATGGAAAAATAGCGGGCTGCGCACTTAGTATAATAGTAGACTGGGACAAAACGCTCAATCACCACACTTACAAAGACATCACCAAAGATTATACATTCGATTCGCATACCGGAAAGGGCGATATGCTCTACGGTATCGATGTGTTTATAAAACCAGAATATCGCGGCCTTCGATTGGGGAGAAGACTCTACGATTATCGCAAGGAGCTTTGTGAAACCCTAAACTTAAAAGGTATAGCCTTTGGCGGTCGCATTCCAGGGTATCACAACTACGCTGACAAACTCTCTCCCAAAGAGTACATTGCAAAAGTACGTCTGAAAGAGATCATGGATCCCGTGTTGAACTTTCAAATTTCCAACGACTTTCACCCCGTTCGAATTCTGAAAAACTATTTGGAAGGTGACAAAGCCTCTAACGAGTTTGCAGTACTGATGGAATGGGACAACATCTACTACGAGAAGCCGAATAACGATGTTAGCGTAACGAAGACTGTCGTAAGACTGGGTTTGATTCAATGGCAGATGCGTCCATACAAAGACTTGGAAGAGTTGATCACTCAAGTGGAGTATTTCGTTGATGCTGTATCAGGATACCGCTGTGACTTTGCCCTTTTCCCTGAGTTTTTTAATGCGCCCTTAATGGCTAAGGACAATCACTTAAAAGAGTCTGACGCGATCAGAGAATTGGCTGGCTACACTGAAGCTATCATCAAAAAAATGCGGGAGTTTGCAGTCTCTTACAACATCAATATTATTACAGGAAGCATGCCGCTTCTGGAAAATGATCATCTCTACAACGTCGGTTACATATGTCATCGCGATAGTACTGTCGAGCGGTATGAAAAACTGCATGTAACTCCGGATGAAGCCAAAGTATGGGGTATGCAAGGTGGTTCAAAACTACAGACGTTTGATACGGATGCCGGTCGGGTTGGTGTTTTGATTTGTTACGACTCTGAATTCCCCGAACTAAGCCGCCTTTTGGCAGATGAAGGAATGGACATCCTCTTCGTCCCATTTTTAACCGATACCCAAAACGGGTACTCAAGAGTGCGTCATTGTGCCCAGGCCAGAGCCATCGAAAACGAATGCTATGTAGCCATAGCGGGAAGTGTCGGTAACTTGCCAAACGTTCACAACATGGACATACAATTCGCACAATCAATGGTATTTACTCCTTGCGATTTTGCATTCCCAACGAATGGTGTGAAAGCCGAAGCCACTCCAAATACCGAAATGATTCTCATCGCAGATGTAGACCTAAGTTTACTTCGAGAATTGCATCAAAAAGGAGCGGTGCGGAACCTGATCGATCGCAGGAAAGATATTTTTGAGTTGAAGAAGAAAGTCTGATCCTGTTTTTATTGAGCACAGAAATTTCATAATTTGCTCAAAATTATAGGCGATGCTGGGATTAATACTGATCTATTTTGTTGGAAAGGCATTTTATAATCTTGCCGAAAAACATGGTAAGCAAAAATGGCTTTTTGCCATATTAGGAGTTCTGTCCTACTACTTCGGTCTTTTTAGTACAGGTATGGCATTAGGTGCCGTAGAAGTTCTGAATCCCAATCTCATCCTACCCGACAATGAATTGGTTCTCTCTCTTATGACATTGCCTGTAGGAGTCCTTTTTTGTTGGGGATTCTACAGGATTTTAAAGTACAATTGGGAAAAATCAAAACACAATATTTCTGAAGATTTGCTCGACCTCTAATCTTCTTTTCTCAATTGACATCTTTCAATGTATCTTTGAGCCTTGATGGAATTTTTGTACCCGAGTTTTCTCTACGCGCTAGCCTTTTTGGCTATTCCGATCATCGTCCATCTTTTCAATTTTCGGCGTTTTAAAAAGGTTCCGTTTACCAATGTTCGCTTTTTACGCGAGATTAAGGTACAGACGCAGTCTCAAAACAAGCTCCGTCACCTTCTGGTACTACTCATGCGCTTGCTCGCTCTGGCATTTTTGGTCTTTGCCTTCGCTCAGCCTTATATTCCGGAGGACAATTCGGCCGATAAAGACCGTGGTCAGGCAGTCTCGATTTTTGTGGATAACTCCTTTAGCATGCAAGGCGAAAGTGAAGCAGGCCCTTTACTGGAAGTGGCTAAAAACCGCGCCATCGACATTGCCATGGCCTATGATGCTACAGATCGTTTTCAACTTCTATCTCAAGATTTTTTAGGCGAGAACCAGCGATTCGTAAGTCGCACGGAATTCATTCAGAACGTAGAAGACTTAAAACTCAGCTCTAAATCGCGGTCGCTCGAAAGTATCGCAGAGCGACAGCAAGACCTTATGAGCAGCGCTCCTGACGACTTAGCAAAAGAAGCATACCTCATCAGCGACTTCCAAAAAAGCCAGTTTCCGATGGGGTCATTCGCACCGGATACCTCTTTCAGTTATGGCCTTGTCCACTTGGAAAGAAGCTCTCCTTCGAACCTGTACATCGATTCGGTTTGGTTTCCAACTCCCGTCAGGCGAGCAGGCGAAAGTGAAAATCTGAGTGTGAGAATCGTGAATACGGGAAGCCAAGATTTGGAAAATATTCCGCTAAACCTCTCGATCAACGGAATTCAGAAGTCTATTGGAAGTTTCGCGGTAAATGCTCAGGCTTCCGTTGACACGGCCATCACCTTTGTGCACGACACACCCGGACTGAAATCGGTAGTTGTAGAAATAGAAGATTATCCCATCGACTACGACGATGCCTATTACCTCGGCTATCGTGTGCACGATAAGCTAAAGATATTGTCCATTTCACCTTCTAATGGTGCTCTGACAAAAGACTTTATTGGCTCAGTTTACCGAGTAGACAGTGCCTATGACTTTCGTTCGACCAGCCTGAGCAGTTTGAATTATGCTGATCTTCAAAGCAACGACTTACTGATCCTGAACGAAATGTCTTCCATTCCCGGTGGACTGCGTCAGGAAGTGGTCGCTTTTGCGGCGAATGGTGGCTCTGTTTGGGTCATTCCTTCTTCGGAAATCGATCTCGCATCGTACAATGAGCTTTTGACCGAATTAAAAGCGGGGGCCTACCTTCCCTTGAAAGAAGAGGATGTGAAAGTACGATCGCTCAATGCTGAGAGCCCCTTATACAGAGATATATTCGAGTCGGTTCCAAAAAACATTGATCTACCAAGTGCTAAGGCATTTTATCCGATCACCAGCTCATTGCGCTCCACGGAAGAATCACTTCTACAACTTCCCGGAGGGAATTCTTTTTTTAGCGCCTATCGCGAATCAGGTGGAAATATTTATGTCCAAGCCGTTCCTTTAAATTCAGAAAAGAACAATTTCTCCCGCCATGCTATTTTTGTGGCTACTGCCTTGAGGGTTGCAGAGTTGAGCCGCTCCACGGAAACTTATGCTGTAGAAATTGGTAATGAATCATCCTTCTCCATTCCTTTTATAAGGACTCAAAATGAAGATGTATTCCACTTAATTCAATCGGAAACCGAGCTGGATATTATACCCGCGTTCCAAGTATCAGAAGGAAGAATAGCTCTCTTCGCAGGTCAAGAGCTCAATCAGGCAGGAACGTATACTTTGGCCTTGGGCGATTCGGCTATAGCAGCCGTAGGATTTAATTTCGAAAGGATGGAGAGTGACTTAGCTTCCTATTCCGTGGAAGAATTGAAAGCAACCATCACTGCGATTACTGCAAGTAATATTACACTCTTTTCAGGCGAATCAGAAAATTTGGCTCGAGAAGTTCAACAGAAGGTTTCGGGCACAGAACTCTGGAAAATCTGTCTAATTTTGGCTTTAACTTTCCTTCTATTGGAAAGCCTACTATTGCGTTTCGGTAAAAGAAAAATGGCATGAAAACCCTGATTTCGCAGGCAAAAATCATCGACAAAAGACACGGCCAAAATGGCGAGATCGTAGATATTCTAATCGAAGATGGCGTCATTCAGAAAATAGGCGCTTCAATCAGTGAAGCTGCTGATGAGAAAATTGAAGGTGACGGTCTTTGTGTTTCCATCGGCTGGATGGACATGCGGGCAAACTTTCGGGATCCCGGCGAGGAGTACAAAGAGGGAATTTCAAACGGATTGAAGGTGGCCGCCAAAAGTGGTTTCACCGCCGTTTCATTATCTCCTGATACCACCCCAGCAGTTGATAACAAAGGTGCAGTGGAGTATATGAAAAATCGAGCCAAAAGCAGCGGAGTTGACATCCACCCTATTGGTGCCGTATCAGTAGGATTAAAAGGCGAGAGCATGTCTGAAATGTACGATATGCATCAGGCAGGTGCGGTAGGTTTTGGCGATGACAAACATCCGCTCAACGAATCAGGACTACTGCATAGAGCCCTGCTTTACACATCAAATTTTGATGCGCCCGTTCTCCATTTCCCCTACGATTCTAAGCTTATCCCAAACGGACAAATCAACGAAGGTACCCTTTCAACGAGCCTGGGACTGAAAGGCATTCCCGCCATCAGCGAAGAAATGATGGTGAGACGAGACCTGACCCTTTTGGAGTACACGGAAGGCCGATTGCACCTCGGTCCGATTTCATCGGCCATATCAGCCGAGCTTGCCGATGAATCCAGACAAAAAGGATTAAGAGTTACAACTGAGGTCACTGCAGCTCACTTGGCTTTTTCAGAAGAGAAGCTAAATGACTTTGACAGCAACTTTAAGTTGATGCCACCGCTTCGAACGGAAGAAAACAGAAAAGCACTTATCGCGGCTTTGAAGTCGGGAAAGATCGATGTGATCTCATCCGATCATTCTCCCGAAGACGAGGAGCACAAGAAGCTCGAATTCGACTTGGCCAATTTCGGTATGGCAGGTATGGAACTGTTTTTCCCAATGGTGCTTAGTGCCGTAGGCAATGAAATTCCATTGGATGAATTGGTGGAAAAATTTTCCATCTCGCCGAGAGAAATATTGGGAATTGATGTTCCCTTAATTGCTGAAGGCGAGAAAGCGAATTTGACTGTTTTTAGCATAGATGAGAGTGCAGATCCCATCAAGCTGCAGACAAAAGGCTACAACGTACCTCAAGCAGATCAAAATTTCAAAGGAAGAGTTATTCGAACCTTTCACTCCAATTAAACCCATTCAGTAAACGGTTTCTTCTCAGCAGAGATTTGTTGTACCGTTCGTATTCGAACTTATCCCTTTGATGAAATTGGAACTGGTTTTACGGTTTCTCTTTTCTAGATTCAATCATTCATCTAAAAATAAGAGCCATGAAAAAACTATCCGTTTGTTTCGTGCTCTGCTCAATCCTTTGGACTGCAACTTGCTCAGCAGCCCAAGCCGATACCATCGAAGTAGAATCAAGCATTTCAGCAGTTAACGTCTTTTTTCAAGGGGCGAGGATAACACGGGCGGTGTCCTTAAACCTCAGTACGGGTAGACATGTACTACTGGTCCGAGGACTTCCTTTGGATCTTGATCCAAATCTTATAAAAGTCAATACCCCAAGTCGATTGAAGATATTGGCCGTGAGTCATAAAGTCAGAATACCCTCTCAAAAATCAATGGGTACCGAGCTGGCCATCCTCGAAGAGAAAAAAACGACTCTCGAAGACGAGATTGAATGGTTAAAAGCGAAAAAGCAAATCTTTGACGAAGAGGAAGCCTTGCTCACACAGAACACCGAATTGAAAAAAGCCGATGGAGAAAAGCATACCCTAGGTGTAAGAGAGGCGGCAGACTTCTACCGAGAAAGACTGACCGAAATTGCCAAATTGAAGTTTGACAATACAATGGACATTCGCAAAGCCCAAAAACAAATCAAACAAATCAATGCGAAGGTCAATTCCTTGCTGGCAGGGACAAAGGTTCCTCAAACAGAGCTACTCCTTTTTGTGGAAGCATCTTCCATCGTTTCGGAAAAACTCGACGTAGAGTATTTCACCAAAGCAGCTGGCTGGGAGCCGCTTTACGACTTCAGATTTGACGCTGTAAACAAGCCACTTGAATTGGTTTACAATGCCAATGTTTATCAGTTCACCGGTGAGGACTGGAACGAAGTGGACCTTTCGCTCACCGAAGGTTTGCCCAAGCAGAAAGCCGAGCTCCCTGAATTTGATCGCTGGTACATCACGCGGAAACCCAGCCCTAAACCCAAGGCCTCAATTAGTAACGAAAATCAAACGGGAAGTGGAACATTAAAAGGAACCTTAACTGACGCTGAAACGGGAGAACCGCTGCCATTTGTGAACATCATACTTCAACAAGGAAACAAACAGGTGACCGGTTCTGCGACGGATTTCGATGGAAATTATACCATAAAACCTATCCCATCGGGAGTTTATGATGTGCTCGTTTCTTATGTGGGCTACAATGCCAAAAAAGTGGAGGGAGTGAGAATCAGCTCGAACAAAATCACGTTTACGAATATCGAGCTGTATTCAGGAGTTCAGCTTGAAACTTTTGAAGTGGTTGAGTATACTGTGCCATTGATCCAAAAAGACGGCGGATCATCAGGCGGATCGGTTAGCGTAAATGGTCTTCGTCGTATGCCGGGAAGAAACTTATCATCCTATGCTCAAATTGCTGGTGGAACAAAAAGTTCTAGTTACTTCAAACTCTTCATCGACGAGTCCCCGTCTATTTCTTCACCTAGAATATCTTACTCTGTCGACTACAAGTACAGCGTACCCTCGAGTGGAGAAGACCGCTTGCTGACTATCAAAACGGAAAAGGTTCCCGTTGCTTTTCTCTACAGAGCCATTCCAAAGGTAGATACCGATGTGTACCTCTTAGCGCGGATTACCGACTGGGGAAACTTGCAGCTCCTTTCTGGAAAATCAACCATCTATTTTCAGGGAGCCTATTCGGGCGAATCGACTCTGGATGCTGAAAGCGTGAAAGACACACTTGAGATTGCACTTGGCAGGGATGAGAATATCTTACTGGAAAGAAGATTGAATCAGGACCTTTCCAAAGAACAAAGCTTTGGAAGTAAAGTGAAAAGAGAACTTCATTGGGAAATTGAAGTCCGAAGCAATAAATCACACCCGGTCATGCTGGAACTCATTGACCAAGTGCCCCTTTCGGATAACCGAAATGTGAATGTCGAAATCATAGACATTGGTGATGCAAAGAGCGAAAATGACAGTGGCAAACTGACTTGGGAACTGAGGCTTGAACCGAACTCTTCACAACAACTCGATTTCAGCTACGAGCTGAAATACCCCGAATCGGCTTTGGTGTATAATTAGGTGGTTAGTTAAAAAAGGTCGAGTGCTGCCTAGAAGGCAGTGCTCGGCTTTTTTTCTTTTAAGGAATGAGTTTCCATTCAAAATTCTCGATCTCTTATATTGCGGGAAATTTAAACCGAACAATGTTCTCGCTATGGTCGACAGATTTCTAAAAGCCAAACACTGGCAAATTTTTCTTTTTGGAGTTGGGATACCTTTCGTGCTTCAAATGATTCTATTTGGACTTATTGTTGGTCAAATTGCTAATCTTCAAAACGCAGAAAATCCTGCCTCAGCGTTTCTTTCCAGCGGTATAATCGGCAGCTATCTAGGCATCTTTGCCATTTCATTTCTTTCCTTTTTTATTCTTTACGGATGGATGTACTCAATTGGTGTAGGCCTCAAGAAGTACCTTCCGGCAGACGTTCATTCCCGTACGAAATTTTTCGTGTTTTGCCTTGTATTTCCCATAGCTTACATTTTTCTCTTTTTATTTCTCTATTTCCAAGCTTTCACTTCCATGATTGGGTGGGAATCGAGTACTCCTGAGGCAGCTTTCGGAGGCATGATGGGTATGTTCTTTCTCATTATTCCACTGCATCTTTTCGCTATGTTCTGTGGAATCTATGTTCTGAGGTTTGTCGCCAAAATCATCAAGAGTGTAGAACTTCAACGGCGTGCCAGATTCAGCGACTACATAGGGTATTTCTTCTTGGTTTGGTTTTACCCCATTGGAATTTGGATACTCCAGCCTGAAATCAATAAAATCGTATCAGGCGAAAACGCTGATCCCGTGAGCGAAGACGGCGTCTTGGACGCTTAATCGAAGAGCACTAGATAGCGTCAACCGCAACTTTGTAAGTCGGATCTTCCATCACATTCACATCAATGATCGCTTCAGCATTTTGCAAAAGCTGACGGCAGTCAGGGCTAAGGTGACGCAAATGAACTTTTTTCCCCACTTTGCGGTAGCGCTCGGTGACTTTGTTGAGAGCTTCGATTGCCGACATGTCTACCACCCTGCACTCGGCAAAGTCAATGATCACCTCTTCTGGATCGTTGAGCACGTCGAACTTATCGTGAAAAGCAGCTACTGATCCGAAGAAAAGCGGGCCGTACATTTCGTAATGCTTGATTCCTTCTGCGTCAACACTTTTACGCGCTCGAATCCTTTTGGCATTGTCCCAAGCAAATACAAGTGCCGATATCACCACTCCAATCAAGACCGCCAAAGCTAAGTTGTGGAGGAAAATCGTTACCAGGGTCACGAGCACCATCACCAGAATATCCGATTTTGGCATTCGCCTGATGGTGCGCAAACTGGCCCATTCGAAAGTACCGATAGCCACCATGATCATTAGTCCGGTAAGCGCTGCCATAGGTACTCTTTCTATTAATGACGAGCCGAACATGATAAAAACCAAGAGCATTAAGGCGGCGACAATTCCTGAAAGTCGGGCTCTGGCTCCATTGGAAACGTTGATCAAGCTCTGACCGATCATGGCGCAACCACCCATTCCTGAAAAAAGCCCCGATAGCAAGTTGGCACCGCCTTGGGCAATGGCTTCCTTGTTTCCACGTCCGCGGGTTTCGGTTATTTCATCTACGATATTCAATGTAAGCAAGCTCTCGATAAGGCCCACTCCTGCGACTATAGCTGCGTATGGAAAAACAATGGTAAGTGTCTCCAATGTAAACGGTACTTCAGGAATGTGAAATGGAGGGAAGGATCCCTTGATCGATGCCATGTCTCCTACTGTTTTGGTATCAATATCCAAAAAGAAGACCAGAGCGAATACCGTCAGAATAGCGACCAAAGAAGCGGGAATGACTTTGCTCAACTTAGGTAGGCCCCAAATAATAAACATGGTAAGCAGTACCAATCCGAGCAGAATATAAAGAGAAGTTCCCGTCAACCAATCACCACTTGGATCTTTGAACTGATCGAGTTGTGACATAAAAATGATGATGGCTAAACCATTCACAAATCCAAAGATGGCGGGATGCGGAACGAGTCGCATCAGCTTCCCCAGCTTCAAGAATCCCGCTGCCATCTGAAGGATTCCGGCCAGGATAACCGCTGCGAAAACGTATTCAACACCGTGTGAAGCAGCCAACGTAACGATAACCACCGCTACAGCACCTGTCGCTCCGGAGATCATTCCGGGACGGCCACCGAAAACAGAAGTGACCAAGCCCATCACAAAAGCTGCGTAAAGCCCCGTTAATGGGGAAAGACCTGCAATAATGGCAAATGCCACTGCTTCGGGAACCAAGGCTAAAGCCACCGTAAGTCCAGAAAGCACCTCTGTTTTGTAGTTGACTTTTTGTGATAGATCGAAGAGGTTGAAAAACTTAGTCATAACCAAAAAAATAGGGTGAGCCTGAAGGGATCACCCGCAAATAAGTTTGTATACAATAAATTAAGGCGGCAAAGGTAAGTTCTTTTTAAAGAAGAGAACCTGATGTGAATGCTATTCTATCAGGTACATCAGGAGTTTGTCTTCAAGAGTCATGGCTACCATACCTTTGTTCTCTTGATAATAAGCGTAGGCTTTCGATCCTCCCGAAATAGACTCCACTACGATGCAATTTTCAAAAGTTCCCTCAGGAGTTTCAATGCTGCCCTTGGTAGATGTGATTCTAGACAAGCCCGAAAGGCCTGTCCAGCTGAAACCAACTTCGGGTTTTCCCGGGAAAAAGAGAAACTCTTCATCTGAAATGGCAAGGTTTATTCCGTAAAGGTTTCCTTTCTTTCCCTTGCGAAGTAGCACTGATGGAACTGACTCTTGTCCTGCACTATCCCCAACGGTCAGTGTACGCATTTGTCGGTATGACTCACCATTCCAATCTACCGGTTCCTGACCGATATACATCGTCATATTTGGAGTGGAAGGATGGGCATTTCCATAAGTCCATTCGGTACCGGGGTCGATCGGGAAATAGTCCTGACACATAAGGTTTCCGACTGTACTAAGCCAAAATAAAAGGACAACTAAAGCTGTTTTTTGATTCATTTCAAAATCTAATTGGTGCTTCCCTTTAGCGAATCTCGTGCCGTTCCTATAGAAACATCCACAGGGAGTGCATCCTTAAAAAATTCAACATCCGCTACCATCAGCGTATCTATACCTTCATCTGCTTGATCAAGTAGATAATACAGTTTTAGCTCATGCATTCCTCGAGAATATTCAGACAGATCGAGATAAGTCAACAATCCGCTTCTTTCTAAAATTCGATCTTCAGTGTAAAAATAATCGGGGTGAATATACTGTCCGTCCAATTCGAGCAAAATAAAACTCTTTAAACATGCCATCATCAGCGAATCGTAGGCTACCTCCTCCATCTCCATGGCCGCTTCATAATTGCATTGTTTAAGAATGTATTCTTCTTCATACTCGGAGCTATGGACAATCATGACTTTCGCGACATTTCTTTCAATGATATCTGATTCAAAGATGAGCCGTTTGGATGGCTTGCCCTCGG
Organism: Cryomorphaceae bacterium 1068; assembly: GCA_027214385.1. Classification (NCBI taxonomy): domain Bacteria; kingdom Pseudomonadati; phylum Bacteroidota; class Flavobacteriia; order Flavobacteriales; family Cryomorphaceae; species Cryomorphaceae bacterium 1068. The sequence continues at coordinate 35,288 of JAPVXR010000010.1, forward strand.
CAAGATTGGCATAGTTCAAAGCTGCAACATAATCTTCTCCATAGTTGATAGTAAGTTCTGTTGTGCTCAATAAATCAGCCTTCTCACGAATGGCCCAAACCATTACGAGGGTTCCGAAACAGAAAATCAGCATTGCTATGGTCACTTTCCACCACTTATGATTTGTAACAAATCCGTAGTAGATACTTCGGTACAACGGCGAAAGCGAGAGGAATGACATGACTCGATAGAACGGAAAGTAAATTTTATTGATCAGTGGTATTCTCTTGACGATGCCTAAACCTATAAAGTCGATCAAATAAACGATTCCCAAAACTTGTAGAAAGGGGTCAGCATACTTATCAATCATATTAAGTTCGCCTCCCAGCTCCAGGTATGCGAAGGCAGCGACACCAATCCAACCAATGAAGACAAACACCCCCACTACGCACATAAACACCAAAAAGCTAGCCGCGAAAACTGTGCTACAAAACTTCTCTAGCTTGATAATGAGATTTTTATAATTGGAAGATTTGGCTATGACACGCTTGAAGTTCTCGGGATATTTTAAACGATCTACACGAACTCCATCGATATATACATAACTGAGACCTACGAAGGCTGCCCAAATACTTCTGCCAATGAGGTGAATCGAAAAACCAATAATGAGCCAATAATTTGCAGCCAGTAAGATTGCCGCAAGCGTTTCATCCACATTTCCGCCACTAAATAGTTGTCCCGAGTTTACGTTGAGATAAGCATTGGCTTGTTCAATGTATGGCGGAATCTGAAACAGGGCAAAAAGCACAATACCCGAAATCAGGATCTCCGGCTCCCAGCTTTGCTCTTGTACGCGCTGAAGCCAATTCCTATGATTTTCCGCTTTTTTATCCTCAGACATGTTTCAAAGAAAGAAAAATCAATTGCAAGTCGAGAATTTCTTGCAGATTTGTGAGCAGTGAAGTACGCATTGTCCTGTTTTTATTTGGTGGTTTCTTTTTGTGCTTTCGCACAAGAACGCATTGATCTCTTGACCCTTTCCACGCGATGGGGCCAGCCTTCGGCATATGATGACTTCGATGGAGAAGCTCAGGAATCGGGACTTTTTATCAATGCAAAAATGCCCGTAGTCCTTTCGGGAAAAACGATTTGGTTCAACAATGTGACCTACACAAGGAGCACGGTTAAGAATGAATTTGATTCGCCTGAACTATCAGCGCCCGACCTTAACCTCCACGCCTTTATTCTTCAGACGGGCTTGGTTCAAAAACTGGATAATGACCGCGCCTTCCAGCTTCTGTTCGTTCCCAGATTCATGAGCGACCTAAAAAATCCCGGTAGTGGTGCATGGCAATTTGGTGCCATTGGTCTCTACGAAAAGCGTTACCACGAGAAGCTTCGCTTGCGCTACGGATTTCTTTTCAACCAAGAATTGGCAGGGCCACTACTCGTTCCACTGGTCGATGTTCTTTGGCAATTCCGACCCAAATGGAGTCTGTCGGGGCTCTTCCCGATTTACGGAAAGCTGAACTACTACGCAAACGAAAAGCTCACCGTTGGAATCTCGCACTTCGGGTTGATCACATCTTTTGATCTGGGTGAAGAAAACAGCGGAACCTACATGGAACGCACCAGCATTGATCTCAGCCTCTTTGCACGGTACAACTTATTCGGGAATTTTTTCGCCGAAGGGCGAATTGGCTATGCTCTCGATCGCAATTACGAGCAATATGAAGAAGACGAGAATATTGACTTTCGCATTAGCATCTTCCGGATCGGAGACAATCGAGGCGACCCGCTCAACGCGACTTTTGCAGACGGTTTGATTGCTTCTCTTAGAATGGTTTATAGTTTACCCATTCCTGAATAACCAATGGAGTGAGTCCGTTTTTCCTTTTAGAAAAGAGGGTTCTTGACATGTAATCTTTCAAAGAATTTAGCTTGGTCCCCTCCACCCCTCTGCTCTATTTTTATAACATGAAATGGATTTGCTCTATATTGATTCTATTGACTGTTTCGGTCTCTGCGCAGGAAATTACTGCCGGTAAGCAGTACTTCATTCTAGAGGGAGATACCATCGAAGGATTCTACTCAGATTTCGAAATTGAAAATGGAAAGTTTGTACAGTACAAGGTGATTGAATGCCCGAAAGATCGATATTTAGTTGGTTTCGCTACTGCTGCTCATGAAAGAGAACTGTCGTGGTCCCAAGTCTTACGAGGAGAATACAAAAACTTCAAGCCTTCAGGTGAATGGTTTCAATGGCTCAGCTCCTCTAATTGTGAGTGCGGCGGAGGGTTTGCCTGGAAAAAAACAACTTACTTGCAGTGCGATTCAATCCAACTGAATTACTGGAACTATCAGATTGTAATGACCTCAGACAGCTCCTACATCAAAGGTGAAACTTTTGAAGGCTACCATTCAAGTAAGGAATGGGAATGCATCCAAGACGACTGCAAGATTTGGCTCCAATCAGGAAGCGACACGCTTGAATATTCCTTTATTGAGATTCTGATGCGCCTGGATACTTACTGGCTTAACCCTATGCCTTTTCAGCAAAAAGAAGATTAAAATCCAACGAAGGCTACTCAAGTTATCACTATGTGACTTTCATCTCTTTCAAAACAGTTTCAACAGTTTATTTTTAGGGGTTCAAAAAGAAAATATGAATAAGAAGGCCATCATTATTCTATCAGCATTTGGAATGCTGACAATAGCGCATAGCTGTGGTACGAGCAACGAAAACCACCGGCAAACTGAAGCACCCGTCTCCATGATTCAAACGGACTTGAACAATGGATTCAACCTTTTGGACAAAAACTGCTTTTCCTGCCATTCTCCAAAAGGAGCGCACGACGCCAGAATAGCACCTCCCATGGTGGCGATAAAGAAGCATTACATTGATGATCAAACCACGCTGGATATCTTTTCAGATGATTTGATTGCCTTCGTTCAAAACCCAACAAAAGAAAACTCGAAGATGCCGGGAGCCATCGAAAAGTTTGGAGTAATGCCGAAAATGGAATTCTCTGAAAAAGACCTTCGCGACATTGCCGCTTACATTTTCGAAACGGATCTGGAAGAGCCCGCGTGGTTTGAAGAGCACTATCAGCAAGAGCGAAAGCGCTACCGTCAAGGGCAGCAAAAAGGAGAGGTAAACTATTTGGATAAAGGAAAGGAGATGGCCATGCAAACCAAGTCCCAACTTGGAAGTAATTTGATGGCGGCCGTAAAAGAAAAAGGCCCTGAAGGTGCCGTGGAGTTTTGCAATACCAGAGCTTATCCGCTCACTGATAGCATGGCAGTAGCGCTGGGAGCAAAAATCAAACGAGTAAGTGATCAACCTCGAAATCCGGCAAACAAGGCTAATGAAGCTGAGTTGAACTATATTCTGAATGCCAAAGCTCAATTGGCACAAGGAGAAACGGCAAGCCCGCAAATGACTGATATGGGAGAAACAATGGTGGGCTATTATCCGATCACTACAAATGCGATGTGCTTAAAATGCCACGGCGAACCGGATACACAAATCAATCAAGCAACTCATGATGTGTTGAATGCGCTCTATCCCGAAGACGAAGCTACCGGTTACGGTGAAAACGAATTACGCGGTATCTGGGTAGTTGAAATGAATAAAATTTCCCCTAAAAAGGGAAAAGGAAAAAAAGCTCAATAGTAAGTGGTGTTGTGTCTTTCAGGTCTTATTTCACCATCATCTCTGCCTGTAGAGGCTCGACGAATGCAATTTATTTACCGCGAAGCCAAAAGATAAATAGCTTGATGGTAGCCATGAATTTCCACTTATCAATTTTACCATCATAAATGGTGATGGCGGGTTTATCTGCAATCTCAATAGAAACACGCTGATCGAGATTCTTGGACAGTCCTAGTAATCGCTTCGGATTAGAAAACGATCCCTTCACACTTTCAAAAAAAGCGGATACAGTATTCCAATCTTCAAAATGAACGGTCAATACCTTATTCTTCGTAAGGATTTTGATGCTTCCCTGTTCAGATTGGAGCACTATATCGCTTTCAATGTGCAGTTTTTTCAAGGTGCCGATTAGTTTGCTTAAGCATTTCCTGCGCCTTCAGTGGTAGAGACGGTTACTTTGCCGTTTACCTTCCACTTGGCGTGTTGATTCTCTTTAGTTCCGCTGGGAACATCGATTTCCATGTGATCAAAATCATAGGAAATCTTCGCGTTTCTACCCGTTAACTTGTCGTAAAGGCCAATCGCTAAATCGGGCCATGTTTGTGTTTCGTTGCTTGCCATAATTATTATTTTTAGATTCAATAACCTAACAAGACAGAAATCAAATTGTTATAAATCCAGATAAAGGACAGGAGAGATCTTAAAAGCTCCCTAGTCAGATTCGACCACTAATCCATCAAAAGCCAAATGAATATGATCGGGCAGCTCTAGGCCCACATCAGCATGTTTTCCCAAAAGGTGTGAAATGTGCGTGAAGTATGCACGCTTGGGCTTAAGCTCGTTCACAATAGCAATAGCCTCTTCCAAGTTGAAGTGAGAAATATGCTCTTTCTTTCGAAGTGCATTCAATACCAAAACATCCAGATTTTTCAATTTCTCTTTCTCTTCGGGAGCGATATAGTTGGCATCGGTAATGTAAGCGACGTCTTTTATTCTAAAACCCAGGACGGACATTTTGTAGTGCAACAGTTGAATCGGAGTTACCTCTGTACCGTCAATCGCAAAATTCTCTTTTCCGGAAATGGTATGTAAGTTGACTTTGGGTACTCCAGGATATTTCTGAGCCGCAAAAACATAGTGATACTCTCGCTTCAACGCCTCTTGCACGGCATTGGTGGCATAGATTTCTATTGGCTTTCGGTATTTAAAATTGAATGCACGGATGTCGTCCAATCCCGCAATGTGGTCTTTGTGCTCATGGGTAAAAATCACCTTCGGCATGTCTGTCGGAGTATTTCTGAGCATCTGCTGCCTGAAATCGGGGCCTGTATCAATGACGAAGGTATTCCCATCTGCTTCAATCATTGCCGACGTTCGAAGTCGATTATCCTTTTCATCCGCAGACATGCAGACTTCACAATTGCAACCAATCACCGGTACCCCCTGTGAGGTACCTGTTCCTAAAAAGGTAATTCGCATTCTTGCGAAATTAGAATAATACACCGAACAATTCGTTGTGAAAATAAGGTGGAGATAGTTGGTTAAGTTCTATTAAAGACCTTAATTTTGAGCCACTCTATAAAAGAAGGAAAACACATTGGAAAGGGTAATTCTTACCTCCAAGCAAAAAGCACTTAGGATCAATCTTGATCCGGACATCTACGGAACCTTTTCGGAAATCGGAGCGGGACAGGAAGTGGTGAGACACTTTTTTCGTGCAGGTGGTGCTTCCGGTACAATTGCGAAGGCTATGTCGGCTTATGACAAAGACTTCAGCGATGCCATATACGGTACGGAAACGAACAATCGATATGTCTGTGAACCGCGACTGCGCAAGATGGTCGAGCATGAATATGGCTTGATTGAGGAGCGCTTGAGCCGCGAGAAACACCCTTCCAAAAAATTCTTCTCTTACGCGAATACAATTGCGACCATCGATTTTAAAAAGCGGTATCCGGGCCATGGTTGGATGGGAATAAAATTCCAAACCAGCCCTGAGAAAGAGCCAAACGAGGTAGTGTTGCACGTAAAGCTTCACGAAAATGAAGCTTCTTTTCAACAAGAAACCATCGGTGTTTTAGGTGTAAATATTCTCTACGGATGCTACTTCTATTACCAAAACCCAAGAGAATACCTAAAGTCGCTTTACGATAACTTGACGCGAGATCAGATTGAAATCGACATGATTTCGATGGAAGGTCCGGACTTTGAGGGTGTAGACAATCGACTACTCAGCTTGCAGCTAGTAAAGAATGGTTTTACAGATGCGGTAATTTTTAGCCCTGACGGAAAAAACCTTCAGCCTTCTGATCTACTCTACAAAAAGAATATCCTAACCATTCGTGGAAGTTTCCGCCCCGTAACGAAGGTGAACATTGATATGATCATCAATGGCTACAACGCCTTTGTGAAAGAAAAGCGTGTAGACTCTGATGATCTTCAGGTTTTGTTTGAGATTACCCTCAGCAATTTGAAATCAGGCGGTGATATCGATGAACAAGACTTTATCGACAGAGCCGATATTTTATGTTCCCTCGGTCAAACGGTACTGATATCGAATTACCAAGAGTATTATAAGTTGATTCGCTACTTCTCTACCATGACGAAGAAGCGCATGGGACTCATCATGGGTACCAACAACCTGGATGCTCTATTCGATGAAAAATACTACCGCGATTTAGATGGTGGAATTCTTGAAGCATTCGGAGTGTTGTTCACGCGTGATTTGAAAGTCTACGTTTACCCATCAAAACTAGAAGACAAAGACGAGATGATCACCTGTGGGAACATGGATGTTCATCCAAGGCTGCGACCACTTTACAACTACCTACTCAGCAACGGTAGAATTGTAGATTTGGAAGAGCACGACCCTGATGTGCTTTGGATTCAGAGCAGAAAAGCCCTGCAAATGATCAGAAATGGCGAGCCGGGTTGGGAAAAAATGGTTCCGAATTATGTCGATGTAATGATCAAAAAGAATCGCCTTTTCGGTTACGACCCCGAGCTTTTCGAAGAAGAAACCACGGAGTCGAAATAAGCTAAGAAGCTACTTCTGAGGTTATCGTTACCAAGTGCTTACTCAATTGGCTCACCACATAGTCCACCTCTTCTTTTGTGCTGTATCGGCTAAAGCTAAAGCGAATACTCGGCACAGATGTATCAGCATTGATAGCTCGCAGTACATGGCTTCCTTGGTTGCTACCGCTGGAACAAGCGCTACCTCCCGAGCAGGCTATTCCGTCAATATCCAACAAGAATAGAAGCATCTCAGCCTTATCCGTCTTAGGCAGCCTCACATTGAGAACAGTGTAAAGACTCCGCTCCAAACATCCGTTAAAATTCGATCCATGGATTTCTTCCCGCAACTTTTGACACATGTAATCCTTGATAGATTGAATATGCTCGCGGTGTTCATCCACATGCTCTAAAGCCATCTCCAAAGCTTTTGCCATCCCTACAATGCCGTAGATATTTTCCGTTCCGGCACGCATATTTCTCTCTTGTGAGCCACCTCGAATTAATGAGTTCACATGGACATCCTTATTAATGTAGAGAAAGCCTACGCCTTTTGGTCCGTGAAACTTATGTGCAGCACCGGTAATAAAATGAACTTTGGTTTTTGACAAGTCCATGGGGAAATGCCCCATTGTTTGAACGGTATCAGAATGAAAAAGGGCACCGTACTCCTCGCAAATCTGACCGATCTCATCAATATCGATCATGGTACCGATCTCATTATTGGCGTGCATTAAAGAGACTAAAGTCTTTTTATCACTACTTGCTAAAAGCTCTTTGAGATGGTCTACATCAACATGACCAAGATCAGTTAACCTGACCATTTCGAGCTCAACATTGCAATTGGATTGGCAATGCTCCACGGTATGGAGCACCGCGTGGTGTTCTGCCAGTGATGAAATAATTCGCGTAACTCCAAGCTCTTCAATCGCTCCGTGGATGGCCATATTGTCGGCCTCTGTTCCACCTGAAGTAAAGCAGATTTCCATAGGGGAACAGTGAAGCAACTTAGCAATGGTTTTTCTGGCCATTTCAATAGCTGACTTCGTCTTTCTTCCGAATTGATGTGTACTGGATGGATTCCCAAAATCGTCGCGAAGTAATGGCAACATTACGTCAAGCACCTCGGGTGCCAATGGAGTAGTTGCGGCATTGTCGAAATAAACTCTCATTTGCTTAAAAATTTTTCGCAGCTACTCATTCTGCAGAATACTTTCTGCGCAAATGGAACCGCTTCGCTCTGGCAAAATTACGAAATCATTGATTTGATTTCATCTATGATTCGCTCAGCCAATTGCTGCGCAGCTTCAGGGCTTTTACTTTCGGTGTAAACACGGATAATGGGTTCGGTATTTGACTTACGCAAATGGACCCATTCCTCCGCAAAATCAATCTTCACTCCGTCAATTGTATTTATATTCTCGTCCTTGTGATTTTCAGCCATTCTCTTGAGTATGTCGTCGACATCAATAGCAGGCGTGAGCTGAATCTTATTTTTAGACATATAATAAGACGGGTATGACGCACGAAGCTCGGTCATGCTCATTCCGCTTTTTGCTAAATGTGTCAAGAACAAGCCCACTCCAATCAGCGCATCTCGTCCATAGTGCAGTTCGGGATCGATAATCCCTCCATTCCCTTCACCGCCGATTACTGCCCCTACTTGACGCATCTTCTCCACTACATTCACCTCACCTACTGACGAAGCGTGGTAAGTACCTCCATGCCTTTCAGTAACATCACGCAGAGCTCGAGTAGAAGAGAGATTCGATACCGTATTGCCTTTTTTCTGTGAAAGGACATAATCAGCCACTGCCACTAAAGTGTACTCTTCACCGAATACATCACCGTTTTCACTGACAAAGGCCAGGCGGTCCACGTCGGGATCGACAGTAATTCCCAGGTCGCATTCTTTTTCTCGAACAATATTCGAAAGTTCAACCAAGTGCTCCGGAAGAGGCTCAGGATTGTGCGGAAATTCCCCATTTGGTGTACAAAAGAGCTGCTCAACTCGCTTCACACCAAGCTCTTCCAACAGAGCAGGAATAAAAATTCCTCCACTAGAATTCACGGCATCCACGGCCACGTGAAAATCGGCTGCAGCAATCGCCTCTTTATCTACTAAAGGATGATTGAGCACCAATTCTATATGTCTCAACAAGTATGACTCATCGACACGGTACGATCCCATTCCGTCGACCTCGGCGAAATCAATATCGAGAGTTTCAGCTAATTCGATAACCTGCTGACCGGCGTCAGCAGAGATGAACTCACCCGATGAGTTGAGCAATTTCAGCGCATTCCATTGTCCTGGGTTATGGCTGGCCGTAATGATAATGCCACCGTTGGCTTTCTCTTCGGGCACGGCAATCTCTACTGTGGGCGTTGTGCTTAAACCCAGGTCGATCACCTCTATTCCCATTCCCGTGAGAGTGGTTGAAACGAAGTTCCTCACCATCGGCCCACTCTTTCTGGCATCGCGGCCTATGACCACCTTTACAGAATCGCCTACCGCAGAATTCTTCAAAATCTGGCCATAAGCGGCAGTAAATTTCACAATGTCGATTGGTGTGAGGTTTTCTCCGGCTTTTCCGCCAATGGTACCTCGAATACCGGAAATAGATTTAATCAGTGTCAAAGCTTACTTTTTTCGCAAAGTTATTATTCACAGCGATTTTGACGGCCTCCCCGCGAATGAGTTTTCAACTCAAAGTACTTTTATTCCGACTGAGAAAGGCGTAACTTTGTAGGCTGTTTAAAAAAGGAGGAAAAGCGAATAAGGATTTTTCCATGGTAACGTTGTTAACAACAAAACAGCCCCTCCAAGATTAAACGGTGAGTGGTTTTCTAAATTTGAGAATACTCATTTACCAATAAAGGCTTATGACGGAATATTCGCACAACCTTTACCCGCAGTCTGACTCAGGTCTCGTCGAGAAATTTGAAAAGATGCTCAAGTTGAGGCAAGCTTATTTCTTCGATGTAGAGGAATTAGAGTCTTTAGCTGACTTCTATCTTGAAAAGAGTAATCACCGAAAGGCTAAGCTCGCTGTGAATCATGGATTGTCCATCTTTCCTAGCTCTTCCACTCTACTCTTGAAAAAGGCACAAATCTTTGCGGCTTCAAAAGAGTCGACAAAAGCCTTGGAGATTTTGGAATTTTTGGAAGCTGCAGAGCCTACTAATACGGATATGCTTTTGTTTAAGGCCGTGGTACATCGAAACCTCAGTGATCACGAGGGTACAAAGTCCTGCCTTCTAAAGGCATTGGAGATTGCCCCGGAAAACAGAGAAGAGATTTTCATGGATTTGGCTTACGAGCAACAGATTGCCAATGATTATACCGGGGCAATTGACAGTTTGAAAGAGTCCCTGAAAATAAATCCGAACCACGAAGCGAGTCTATTTGAATTGAGCTACTGCTACGAGATGGCCAATCAGATTGAAGTAGGAGTTGAGTTTTTCCAAAGATATTTGAACAAATTCCCTTACAATTTTGTGGGCTGGTATAACCTGGCTCTTTGTTTTGATAAGATTGGTCTGTACGAGAAAGGCATTGAGGCGGCAGATTTCTGCATAGCCATCAGAGAGGACTTTGTAGCGGCCTACATCTTAAAAGGCAATCTGCTCACCTCTATGGATATGGACTTAGCTGCCGCTGAGTCGTATAAAGATTCTTTGGAGTTCGATAACGAAAACCCATTGGTGTATACCGCCATTGGCGAGTGTCAAGAGAGAATGGAGCTCTGGAATGCAGCCGAACTGAATTACAAAAAAGCGTTGGCTATCGATCCTGAATATGTCGAGGCATTAATGGGTATAGGAGCCATCCGCGAGAACGAAGGAGATTTATTGAATGCCACCACTTACTACGAAGAGGCAGTGAGAAAAGATGACTTTCATCTCGATAACAGACATATCCTGGTAGAGACTTACATCAAGGCTGATAAACTAGCTGAGGCCAAACGTCATTTAGAGGAAATGATCAAAATATTTCCTGATGATGCGGAATCTTGGATTTCCTTAGCAGATTTATCTGCAGCTGAAGGATATAATATTTCATTGGAAATAATCAATCAGGCCATTGAGAGAATGCCCGACGTATACGACCTTAAATGGCATAAAATCAAGCATTTAATTAAGAATAAGAAACAACAACAAGCCACGGAGTTGTTCTTGACTTGTTCTTCCGATAATCCTGAGGGTTTAAAATACTTCCTAACAATTTTCCCTGAAGCATTACAATTTCCGAATATTGCAGGCTTAATCGAAATTCAAGATAAAGCGCAGAAGGAAAATGAACTTTAATTTACCCTTTATTCCCGAACGCACCGAAAGACCGCGTGACAATGGTCTTACTATGGTGATGGACAAAGGATTGAGCCTCAGAAGTGCGGCCAATTTTCTTGATGCAAACGGAACACTCACGGATATTATCAAATTGGGTTTCGGTACCTCATACCTAACCAAAGACCTGAAAGAGAAGATCAAGCTCTACCACGATGCTGATATGAAGGTTTACCTTGGAGGTACGCTTTTCGAAGCATTTATCGTGAGAGGCATGTTTGATGAGTATCGAAAGCTGCTCCTTGATCTGAAACTCGAAACGGTTGAAGTGTCCGACGGATCAATTGACCTTCCCCACGATGAAAAACTCGAGTTTATCTCGAAGCTGGCAAAAGACTTTACGGTTTTATCAGAAGTGGGCTCCAAAGAAGAAGGAATCCTCATAGCCCCTGGAAAGTGGGTGAAAATGATGGATACGGAACTCAGAGCAGGGTCGTGGAAAGTAATTGCAGAAGCTCGTGAAAGCGGAAACGTTGGTATTTATCGCCCCAATGGAACAGCACACGTCGTTTTGGTAAACAAGATATTGGCGAGAGTTAAATCAGAAGACATACTCTGGGAGGCTCCTCAAAAAGCTCAACAGGTCTGGTTTATCAAATTAATCGGGCACAATGTCAATTTGGGAAACATCGCTCCAAACGATGTGATTCCACTCGAAACTTTGAGAATAGGTTTGAGAGGTGACACTTTTTTCGAATTTTTGCCCGAAGAAATTGCCGCGAATATGCGGCCATAACTATTATCATGTCGCACATCAGCGTTCAAGAACTAAAAGCCCTCTTGGATAAAGGGGAAGACGTTCAAATCATTGATATCAGAGAAATTCACGAGGTAGACTCCGGATCAATCGGTGGTATCCATATCCCAATGGCCAACCTACTCGAGCGTTCTGCCGAACTCAGAAAAGACATACCAGTCGTTATTCACTGCAAGAGTGGATCGAGGGCATCTGCCATGGTTCATATGCTGCGCACTGAAAAGGCATTTGATAATGTTGTTTTACTCGAGGGTGGCATTGAGGCTTGGGCGCGTGAAATTGATCCTACCGTAATCGTTTACTGATGAGAACTCCAAAAGATTATGTTTACCTGGTCCTAAAAGGCATGGGAATGGGAGCGGCCGATGTGGTTCCGGGAGTATCAGGTGGTACAATAGCTTTTATCACAGGGATCTACGAAGAGCTGATTGACACCATCAATCGTGTCAACTTTGTTACTCTTCAGATACTTTTCAAAGAAGGTATTAAACCCTTTTGGAAGGCATTGAACGGAAACTTCTTGGTGGGATTATTCGCGGGAATCTTCATTAGTCTTATTTCTTTTGCCAAGCTTATCACTTATCTGCTCGATGCACATCCTATTGCGATTTGGTCGTTCTTTTTCGGTTTGGTATTGGCAAGTATCCCCTTGGTAGCAAAGTCGGTTCGCAATTGGTCGGGCTCGAGGTACTTTGGTTTTGCAGCAGGTACTATCATTGCTTATCTCATTACCGACTTGCCGCCAGTGGAAGATCCAGGCGCCACCTGGTACCTTTTTGTAAGCGGAATGATCGCCATTTGCGCGATGATCCTTCCGGGAATATCGGGAAGCTTTATTCTATTATTATTGGGCTCCTATTCCACCGTTCTTCAAGCGTTGAACGATCGTGATTTTCTCTCCATCGGAATTTTCGGAGGTGGATGCATTGTCGGGATTTTAGCATTCAGCCGATTCTTAAAATGGATGTTCACTCGGTATCATGATGTAACGATCGCTGTTCTAAGTGGATTTCTCTTAGGATCACTTAATAGGATTTGGCCCTGGAAAGAGACCGTTGAGGTTTTTGTAAAGCACAAAGGCGAAGAGAATGAGGAAATTGTTCCGCTTGTTCAAGAGAACATTCTTCCTTCGACTTATGAAACAATCACTGGACTCGACTCTGAGCTAATGTTAGGTATTACTCTAGCCGTTGTGGGGATACTTATCATTTTCGTGATGGATCGGTTTGCGCCAAAAAAGATCTAAAATGAGACGTTTTGGCTTGATTGGAGAGACACTCGCCTATTCTTTCTCCAAAGATTATTTCCAAAAAAAATTCACTGATCTTCAAATACGGGCGACATACGAAAACTTCGAACTCGCAGAGATAGAGGAAGTCGCAAAACTCCTTTCGATTGAGCAATTAAGTGGACTCAATGTCACCATTCCCTATAAGGAGGCAGTTATTCCTTTTTTGGATGAAATCGATCCGACCGCCAAAGAAGTAGGTTCGGTCAACACGATAAAATTTAAAAATGGTAAGACCATCGGTTACAATACTGATGTGATCGGATTTGAAAACAGCCTAAAACCTTTTCTGGAACATGGAATGGACAGAGCGCTCATTTTGGGTACAGGTGGTGCTTCAAAGGCAGTGGCTTATGTACTGAAGAAAATCGGACTGGACTTGCTATTCGTTAGCCGAAATCCGTCTGGCTCTAATGAAATTTCATACCAAGAGTGCAATTCAAATGCGGTAAAGTGGCATCGCCTTATCGTAAATACGACTCCTGTTGGTACCTCACCAAATATTACTGATGCACCACCCATTGCCTACAAAGGCATTACAAAGAGCCATCTCTTGTATGATTTGATTTATAATCCCCCAAAGACCCTATTCTTAAAAGAAGGAGAAGCACGAGGAGCTTCGATTCAAAATGGCTTGAGCATGCTCAAAATTCAAGCAGAGAAGAGTTGGGATATCTGGAATTCAGAGACCTAGTTCGGCCTTGATATCAATGGATCCTGCGTAATTCTCAGCGACTTTATCAATGTCGGCGACTTCAATCCAACAAACCTGATCCAAATCGGGCCTCATCCATACTTCGGTGTAGAATCCTTCCACCTCATAAAGGTGGACGCGGTAAGTACCAAAGAACCGCGAGTCGATGTATCGCCCGCATTCTCTCAGATGTCGAAATCGGCCACCGAGATTTAGCTTTTTAAATTGACGAAGTTTTTGCTCCACAATACATAAATACTTGAAAAGGGCGGATTGTTCTACTCCTCCAAAATTTCTATCCGAATGATATCGTTTTCACGAATACCCAGAAGATCTGTTGCTCCACCTCCACTTCCTTCCACGCCGCGATTGATGGCAATTTCTAGGTATCCCTCGGAAGTGAACAGTGCTACTTTCTCACCTTGAGGCACCTCGTTGTAGGTTCTGGAAATACGGTTCAGATCAGTATCGCCTCGGCGTATCACGATATTAAACTCTTTGGATCCAACTTCTTTTTCGAAAAGTTCTCTGGTGATGTTTGTAATCACATTGCCATAAGAATCGACGTAGATCGCCATACCGCGGATGTTGTCGTATTCAACTACAGGAATCGGTAGTGGTCGGCGGCGATAGCTTTCTACTTCAGTACTGAAATCATCTAATTCTTCAGCAGCGGCTATTTTCGCAGCAATGCTCACAAAAATCGACTTAGCAGGAAAACTTAGATCTTCATCACCCTGTAGCTTGATGGTGCGAATCCAGTCGGGTACTGCAGTTTCATCAAAGAGCAAGGAAAAGAAACCATTGTCGGTACCGATGAAATACTGCCCTTGCATTTTTACGATGGCATAAGGTGTTTTCTTAGTCCACTCTGAAGCTACTCCAACGATGTGAATAGTGCCTTCGGGAAATTCTTTCCAAACATTCTTGAGGACAAAAGCAGCCTTAGCCATGTCAAATGGCGGAATATGATTGGAAACATCGATCCACTTCACATCAGAAATCAGCCTGTAAGCTGTGGCTTTCACAGCCGCCAGGTAATAGTCTTTCGTACTTAAATCAGAAGTGAGGGTGATGATTGGCATGGGAAAAAAGCGCTGTAGTCTACGCCGAAATATTCTTTATTTTTGGAATTCAAAAGTAAGAAAAAACCCACGGGCGATTCTCTTCGAAACAAAGTAAAAACAGCATATCCAAAAGCTATTGAGCGAAAGAATAATTCCAATCGAAAACGTTGACCCAGTCGAGATCCTCGGGGTGAACAACTCCAAGTTTCAATTCATTACGCGTCACTTCCCCAAACTCAAAGTCATAGCTCGTGGAAACATGATCAAAGCTATAGGCGAGCCTGAAGAAATTGATCACTTCGAGCAAAAGATGAATTTGTTCATGCAGCACATGGATAAGTACAACCGGCTGACCGAAAGCAATATCGAGCGCTTGATGTCTGAAGATGCACCGAGTTTGATGATTAATGCAGGGGGCGACGGAATTTTAGTCCATGGAAATAATGGCTTAAAAGTTAAAGCCAAAACAGCCAATCAAAGGCGAATTGTTGAAGCAGTAGATGAGAGCGATCTCGTTTTTGCGATTGGTCCTGCAGGAACGGGAAAAACCTACACGGCTGTTGCCCTTGCGGTAAGAGCCTTGAAAGACAAACAAGTTCGTAAAATCATATTGACGCGTCCAGCGGTTGAAGCCGGTGAAAACCTGGGATTTCTTCCAGGCGATTTGAAGGATAAACTCGATCCCTATTTGCAACCGCTGTACGATGCGCTGCGAGACATGATACCACCTGAGCGCCTCCGCGACTACATGGAAATGGGAACCATCCAAATAGCCCCTCTCGCCTACATGCGCGGAAGAACTTTAGATAAGGCATTTGTCATTTTAGATGAAGCTCAAAACGCCACTATTTCCCAATTGAAGATGTTCTTAACCAGGATGGGAGAAACAGCCAAATTTGTGATCACGGGTGATATGACTCAGGTGGATTTGCCCAAGAAACAAACGAGCGGATTAAAATATAGTATCGAAAAACTATCAGACGTGGAAGGTGTGAAATTGATCTTTCTAAACGAAAAAGATGTCATGCGTCATCCCTTGGTTAAGCGAATCATCACCGCATTTGAAAGCAATAAAACTGATAAATAATGGAAGCTCCAGCTCAAATAGACTACTCCTTTCCCAACCAAAGCTCTGTTTATCATGGAAAGGTGAGAGACGTTTATGGAATCGGCAATGACTTGTTGGTGATGGTTGCCAGCGATCGCATCTCGGCATTCGACGTCATTTTACCGAAAGGCATACCCGGAAAAGGAGCGATGCTCAACCTCATCGCCGCGAAGTTCTTGAACGCCACGGCAGATATTTGCCCGAATTGGCTGATGGCTACTCCCGCGCCCAACGTTGCCGTAGGACACAAATGCGAGCCCTTCCGCGTGGAGATGGTCATTCGCGCTTACCTCACAGGGCACGCTTGGCGAGAGTACAAGTCGGGCAAAAGAGTACTCTGCGGTGTTTCGATGCCCGATGGCATGAAGGAACACGACCGCTTCCCCACTCCCATTATTACTCCCGCGACCAAGGCCGAAGAAGGACACGATGAAGACATTTCGAGAGAAGACATTCTCGCGAAAGGAATTGTGCCACAAGATCATTACCTGAAAATGGAGGAGTATACTCATGCTCTTTTCCAAAGAGGAACGGAGATGGCAGCCGAGAAAGGATTGATCCTGGTTGACACGAAATACGAATTCGGACTGAAAGACGGTGTGGTGATGCTGATGGACGAAATCCACACGCCTGACTCGTCGCGGTACTTTTACGCCGACGGTTACGAAGAAAGACAATCCAACGGCGAAGCACAGAAGCAGCTCTCGAAAGAGTTCGTGCGCGAATGGCTGATCGAAAACGGCTTTCAAGGCAAGGAAGGACAGTCTGTGCCCGAAATGACTCCCGACCGTGTGGAGATGATCGCTGCGCGTTACCGCGAACTGTACGAAAAGATCACCGGTGAGGCATTCAATAGAAATGCAGAAAAACTGACTAAAAAAGAGGTGGAGAACCGAACGACCGAATATTTAAAGACCCTTTAAGAGACGGATATGAGCAAAGCCAACTGGATTAAAGTCAAAGACTACGAAGATATAACCTATGCCAAGTCGGGTAGTGTAGCTCGAATAGCATTCAATCGCCCCGAGGTAAGGAATGCGTTCAGACCAAAAACTGTGAAGGAGCTTTACAGCGCCTTTTTAGACGCTCGTGAAGATACTTCCATTGGTGTAGTCCTGTTTTCAGGAGAAGGACCATCTGCGAAAGACGGCGGCTGGGCTTTCTGCAGCGGTGGAGATCAGAACGCTCGCGGTCAACAAGGCTATGTCGATGAGGACGGAATGCCTCGACTCAATATTTTGGAAGTGCAGCGACTGATTCGGTTTATGCCCAAAGTGGTGATTGCCGTGGTGCCCGGATGGGCCGTTGGTGGTGGACACAGCCTGCACGTGGTTTGCGATATGACCCTTGCCAGTAAGGAACACGCCATCTTCAAACAAACCGATGCCGATGTGAGCAGCTTCGACGGTGGATACGGTTCGGCCTATCTGGCAAAGATGGTAGGACAAAAACGCGCCAGAGAGATTTTCTTTCTCGGCAGAAACTACTCCGCACAGGAAGCTTACGAGATGGGTATGGTGAATGCGGTTATCCCTCACGCCGACTTGGAAGCCACCGCTTACGAATGGGCTCAAGAGATCTTGGAGAAATCGCCAACGAGTATCAAGATGCTCAAGTTTGCATTTAACCTCACCGACGATGGAATGGTAGGTCAGCAAGTCTTTGCAGGAGAAGCCACACGACTGGCCTACATGACTGACGAAGCCAAAGAAGGAAGAGATGCCTTTTTAGAAAAGCGAAAGCCGGATTTCAAGGATATTAAGTGGATACCTTAATTAGAGAGGTCAGAGATCAGATTAGAGAGTTCAGATTAGAGTTATCAGTTTTTCAGTGGGGAGTGTAGAATGAAGGACGAGAGTCAGATTACTTAAAAATCGGGGGATTAAAACCTAGATTGGGCTTAATTACCATGTCATCGACTTTTGATCTAAAATGAACACTTTAGGTCGTAAGTCACTTTTGAAGAACTACTGGTTACACTCGTTTTGATTTTGTAGATTTTGATTCTTAACAGACTCTTAACTCTCGATTACCTCTGGATTTCTATCTTGTGTAAACTCTAAAGCCATGAGACGGTTCAAATACATAGTTCTATTTCTCATCTTTCAGATCATTCTGTTTTCATGTAAAAAGGATGGTTGGAATCCTCCAAAAACCGGTGATTACTTTACTTGTTTGGTGAATGGGGAGCGTTTCGAAACGAAATACAGCTTTTACTGCAGCGGCAGATCATTTTATTATTACAGCGCAGGCACTGCTGGATTGGATGACAGCTACCTTCTTGCTAAAGGCGTTAATTGTGATACCGGGGAAGGAGTTACATTAAGAATGAAAGGCTTGGAACCTCAGGCAGGCTATTACAACGTTCTTGATACCCTTCTTGCTGATTCAGTTTTTCCAGCTTACAACCGAGGCACTATTTTTTACGATCAACTCCAATCGGGCTATATTCAAATTGATGAATTCTCTCCACGCGATGGTGGTCAGGGCGAATTTGGAAACTTCGCGGGCAGTTTTGAATTTGCTATTATGAATGATACCTTGGATACAGTTATTCACATTACTGAAGGACAATTTCGTTTTGCTGTCCCGAACATATGGTAAAAAAACCCCCACCTCGGAGAGCAGGAGTTTTTTTTATAAATGTTGCTTTGTGTCTCAATTAATGATGCGACTTCAATTTATCTTTCTCCTTAGCGAGAATGACTTTTAAACGGTCAAAGTTTTTCTGAGCTGCAGTTTTGAATGTATCCGCCTCATATTCTACGAAGACATCCTTGCCGGGAAGAAAAACCCGCACTTCAACCTTTTTTGCTCGCTCAGGAGTTTCACGTAGTGACTTTAAGTAAATATCTGCTTTAACGATCTGATCGTTGTAACGCACCAATTTGTCAAACATCTGTCCGACATTGTCAATTAATTCTTGGCTGGCGTTGAAGTTTACAGGTTCTATGGTTTTGTCCATGGTTATTGAGTTTACTTATTCGTTACTAATTTAGTCATTCAAGGTAGTTGCAAACATGATATGCGTCACCAACTTTTTAAAATCTGTTAATGCACATAAGGGATTACCTCTATAATCTAACATCAGAACAGGCAAGGATTGTTCAATGCTTGCATGAACTCATTATGGAAACACCGGCGATAGAAGTCAAGCGTCGGTGGAATCTTCCTTTCTATTACCGAAAGTCGTGGATCTGCTATTTCAATATCCTTAAGAACGGAAATATGGAATGGGCTTTCACGCGGGGGAATGAACTCAGCAATGAAGACAATTGGCTGGAGGCACGGGGTCGCAAGCAAATCTTCAGTGTCAATTTTGCCACCGTTGATGATATCGATATGCAGTTAGCTAAAGTAACCTTACAAGAGGCGTTACTGCTCGATGAGCATGTTCCCTATTCCGCAGGGAAAAAGCCATCTCACTGATTTTCAAATAGGTCTTTACTGCAAATCCCAGCGATTCACATGCAGAGAAACTAATTTC
This sequence comes from Cryomorphaceae bacterium 1068, assembly GCA_027214385.1. NCBI lineage: Bacteria > Pseudomonadati > Bacteroidota > Flavobacteriia > Flavobacteriales > Cryomorphaceae > Cryomorphaceae bacterium 1068. The sequence goes on from JAPVXR010000010.1 coordinate 54,685, forward strand.
CTACAGGAATTGCATTGGGTCAATCGCAAAAATATTTCTTGAAATTGAATTTTTTCTTGAACTAAATGAAACCTTAATTCGAGCAAGGGCGTAAACGAGTGCAACAACTGCCTATAGAATTATGCTAAAAGTGAAAATCGGACTACGAGGATTAAATCCCTCGGAAAAAGTAGAAAAAGCCCAACGTGTGGTGTCCGGGATGAGCAAAAGCCAAATCTATAGCAAGAATAAAAAGTTGATAGAGGAATTGACATCGGCCCAAAACGCACTTAATAAGGCAATTGAAATGGCCGAATACGGAGACCGAAGAGCGATCGCAGCGAGAAATCTATGCGTGAAGAATTTGGATGCCAAATTGAGGCAAGCTGCCTCCTATGTCGAAGCCTTGAGCAACGGTGACAAAAAAGAGATTGAATTGACTGGTTTTGAATTGCGAAAGCGCAACAATCAAGCCGCCGAGTTAATCCATCCGGAGAACTTTCGCATTAAGCGAACGGACAATACGGGAGAACTTCAATTGATTTGGTCGCCCGTAAAGAATAGCAAAAATTACCTGGTTCAAAGTTGCCTTAAAAAGGAGGCAAAAAACACAGATTGGACAACCATTAGCTACAGCACGAAAAGTCGATGCTTAGTGGACAATCTGGAGCCCGGAAAAACATATTACTTCAGAGTCCTGGCCATAGGTGCCGGGGGAATCGGCCCCCCTAGCAACATTGAATCTATTATGGCCGCCTGACATTACTACCCCCTTAAGCTGTATGTCGGTAAGGACAAGACGCCCGAGTTAACGCTCGGGCGTTTTTTTATGAAAACAGAAAAGCCCCGATAAACGGGGCTTCTCAACGATATATTTGTTTAATCCAAACCCTCTAACGACTAATAACCAGCAAGATATCAATCGTAAGCAAGAAAAATTCGGAAAGGCAAATGTACGTAAACTTTACGGTTAAGAAGCTTCACTTCGTGCTTCTAAATCCGAAATAGGAATGATCAACTCAGTTGTTCCCGTTGAATACGGAGCCACTTCATATGGGTTGTAGATGAGAATCAGTCCTTTGGAAGAATAGCCGATATTATCCGGAAGGATAAACCCTTCTTCAGGAAAAATAAAGCCTGCATCATTAAGCGGTTCATTGATTGAGATACTGTGATGTGCTCTGAATTTTCGTTCGGCTACTTCCTTAAGATGGACTCCGTAACGCTCCACAAAATCAATTGGCATACCGTCTTTTAAACTGTAAGACTGAATAAGAGTTGCCGAGTTTCCATGAGCTCCTCCCATAAACTCGCTGTCATTCACCATTACCGTGAAGACAGTATCGCCAACAATTGAAGACTCCCTTCCTTCCAGATAGAGATACCAAGACGTCGGATCATCCGGAAATTCCATCTTGAACAACTCATATCCCTCGATAAAACTTGCTGCAAGTGATTCCCAAGATCCCGTGGATCGCGGCTCAGGCAATCTGGACCTGATCAGCTGCCGGTATTGGTCTTCAATATCTGTATTGACTTCAGCTGTAATCACTGTGTCACCGCCTTTCAAAAATGGTAAAACTATTTTTACCTCTGTACATTGTTCGCTGGCACAGTCAGCCTCACGTTCAGAAAATTCTTTAAAATCCACTGCATAAGTCGGTGCATTATCTGAGCTTTCTTCAGACGTATTTTCAACGGTGCTCCCACAAGAAGCAAGGAATAAAGTGAGAATAAGGGGAAGGAAATTTTTCATCTATAAATTGTATTGACCTTTTAAAACTGTTTTCAATTGCTCCAATACTGAAGCGTGGGGTGCATCGGGATACTCGTCCAGGAACTCATCAATATCGAGCATATACTGCTGAATCAAATCGGGATCTGTGAAGACATCCGAATTCTCCACGACAGTCACCACTTCCACGGCCACCATAAAATCTCCCTTGATGGCACTGGAAATGAGAACATCCAATTCATCCGTCGGATAAATACCCGCATGCCAAAACACGGAAATGATCATGGCCCGCAGTTCTTCAAACTCTTCATCTTGCAAAGCACTGATCAGTTCGGGAATCGCCTCTTGGGTTTTTAATTCTCCCAAGATCTTTTCAATCCTTGATCGAATATCTGTTTCGTCGGGCCAAGCCAAGTAAGCTCTGAGCAACGGCTTGATCAACGAAGCATTCCCCTGTTCGGGAATCTTTTGCAAGGCACCGATTACCTCAGTGGTTTTAGTCGAATGTAGAAGGCTCATTAAGGCCTCTACCCTTTTATTCTTTACTGTTGACATTTATTCTAACTTTTATGACATTCGTTTATGCCTGATCTAGAGGGTTCATTAGCAAGGCGCACGCAGTTTTAAAATTAAGGAGTTGACAAATGTCAATGACTGATTTTAAAACAAGTGGAACGAAGATAATGAGCCATATGGACAGGCACTAATTAAAGACCGCAGAACCGATTCTTACCATCGTCGAATCGCATTCCACCGCAATTTTATAATCATTACTCATCCCCATACTGAGGGTTTTCATCTCCACATTTGAGGGGGTTTCGGCTTCCGCCAAACGGTCAAAAATCGATTTCAAACTTTCAAATTCACTTCTGATTACGGCTTCTTTATCCGTATTGGTGGCCATTCCCATGAGTCCTTCTACTCGAACATTCTCCAGCTCAGCCAATTCGGCCGAGTGAATCAACTCCGTCAACTCGCTTTCGTCCAATCCGAACTTCGACTCTTCTTTTGCAATGTGCATTTGCAATAAAACGGGAATCACTCGATCGAACTTCTTTGCTTGTTTGTTGATTTCCTTTAAGAGCTTGAGGCTATCAACCGCATGAATAAGGTGAATGTAAGGGGCGATATACTTCACCTTATTTCTTTGAAGGTGGCCAATAAAATGCCAGCAAACGTCGTCGGGAAAACGCTCTTTTCGCGCCGTTACATCTTGGGCTTTGTTCTCGCCAAAATCGCGATGCCCCGCCTTATAGGCTTCGAGAACGGCCTCGTCAGGGCTGTATTTTGAAACAGCGATAAGTTCTGTATTCTCGCCCAATTCACTATTTATTCGCGCTATGTTTTCCGCTATTCCCATCCTTCCATTTTCACTAATGCACCGTCACGGTAAACAGGTATCACACGGGTTTGGTTTGGCGTCAAGCAGTATTTAATATCCTCATTCAAATTGAGGTTTCTCAGTCTTCTTCTATGAGAAGAAGCTTTTAAAAATGCGAAGTAGTTATTTTTGGCTTGGCGGTAAAGAAACAAGGAAGCAATGGTGGAGTCTTCGTCGCTGATATAATCTCCAGTTTCCAACAAAGACTCCGTGATAGCTCCTGCACAAATACTGTCCTCCAAGTTGAACTTCCCTTGCCAACCTGAGGCCAACAACAAGACATCTCTGGGAGATTGACTGAGGTAGTCAATCACAGACTGAAGGTTTACCAGTGCACCAACAAGAACTTCGTGTGTCTTCGCTGCCTTATTGATGGCTTTCGTTCCATTCGTAGTAGTAAGCACGAGCGTTTGACCTTTTACAAAATCCTTCATATAACTATACGGCGAGTTTCCGAAATCAAAGCCCTCAACGATTTTCCCATTGCGCTCCGCTCCTACCAAGTATCCTTCATCCTTAAAAGCTTGAGCCTCTTCTACGGAGCTAACCGGAATCATTTTGGCAGCCCCATTGTCAAAAGCTGCACAAATTGCAGTAGTAGCACGCAACACATCAATCGCCACCACCGTGGTGTACTCTTGTTTATACAAATCAAACTCCTCAGGGGAGAAACAAACTTCTACTCTACTCTTGCTAGGCATTCTTGAAAAAGGGGAGTTTGACCACTTTGGCCTTCAGGTTCTTATTTCTTACTTGAATGAAAATCTCCGAATCGGGCGATTTATAGTCATTGGCTACATATCCCAATCCGATGGCCGTTCCGAGCGATGGACTCATCGTTCCCGATGTCACCACGCCAATTTTCTCACCTTCGGAATTTACGATTTCGTAGTCCTTTCGGGGAATACCTCGGTCGATCATTTCGAAAGCGACTAATCTTCTAGAGGTACCATTCTCTTTGTGACCTTTCAACACGTCCGCATCGACAAAGTCTTTGGCGAATTTGGTGATCCATCCCAACCCCGCCTCAATCGGCGAGGTGGTATCGTCAATGTCATTGCCGTAAAGGCAAAAGCCCATTTCCAAACGAAGGGTATCGCGAGCAGCCAATCCGGCAGGCTTCATTCCGACCGCTTCTCCCGCTTTCAAAACTGCATCCCAGATTTCTTCGGCGTGCTCGTTCGGAACGTAAAGTTCGAAACCACCTGCACCGGTATACCCCGTTGCCGAAATGATAACGTCGTCCACTCCGCCGAGTTGATCAGCCGTGAAAGTATAGTAACCCATTTCAGACAAATCCACCTCAGTGAGCGTCTGCAGCGCCTCCGTTGCTTTAGGCCCTTGAACGGCCAGCAGCGAATAGTGATCGCTGGCATCTTCGAGTTCCGCTCCGAACTTATTTTGGCTTTGAATCCACTTCCAATCTTTCTCAATATTGGACGCATTTACCACCAGAAGGTATTCCGTTTCGGAAATGCAGTAAACAAGCAGGTCATCTACGATTCCACCTTTGCCGTTTGGGAGGCAGGTGTATTGCACCTTGCCGGGAAATAGCTTTGAAACGTCATTGCTGGTTACCCACTGCAAAAATTCGAGGGCATTCTCTCCGCTCACAAAGAACTCACCCATGTGGGAAACATCAAAGAGGCCCGCGGCTTCTCTAACGTTGCGGTGCTCGTCATTTACTCCCGTGTATTGCACGGGCATTTCGTAGCCAGCGAAAGGAACCATCTTGGCCCCGAGAGCAATGTGCTTATCGTATAATGCAGTTTTTTTCATGTGTTGATTTTACGCGGGCAAAGGTAACATTTCATCTTGTCACCCTAAGCGTTGAATTCTCTTATATTTGGCTGGTTTATCAGCCTAAAATCAATGCAGTTCCCCAGAAGAAACGTACCCAGATGGATCATTTTTTTGATCGACACCTTTCTGGTGATGGTTTCGCTGTGGCTGGCCTACATGCTGCGGTTTGAATTCAAACTACCCGCGGTTGAAGTGGGCCCTCTGATTTTTGCATTCCCGATTTACATGATCATCCGCATCCTTTCCTTTATGACCGGAAGGACTTATGCGGGAATCATCCGATACACGGGCACCGAAGACTCCGTTCGCATTCTCAAAGTCATCATTGGCGGAAGCCTGCTCATGACTCTCTTCAACCCGATCAAGTATTTCTTTTGGGATGCGGCTTACTTCCTCCCCTTTTCGATCATCATCATCGACGCCATTTTGAGCTCGATTTTGATGATTGTTTTTCGCATTGCGGTAAAAATGGCCTACGTGGAAATCAAGAATCCACGAAGTGAGCGAAAGCAGGTGATTATCTACGGTGCGGGCGAAGCGGGTATCATCACCAAGCGAACCCTCGACCGCGATGGGGAAACGCGGTACCGCGTGGTAGCCTTTGTGGATGACGATGCCAAGAAACAGGGAAAGCGGATGGACGGCGTTCCGATTTTTCACACCGATAAGCTGGACGAATTGCTCCGATCCAACAGAATTGAGAACCTGATCATTTCCATTCAAAATCCTCGTATCAGCAATCGGAGGCGAGTGATTGAAGCCGCCTTAAAACACCAGACACAAGTGCTCAATGTACCTCCCGTAAATCAATGGATCAACGGAGAGCTGAGTTTCAATCAGATCAAGGACGTCAAGATTGACGACCTTTTGGGAAGGGAAGTCATCAAGTTGGAAGACGGCAAAGTCGAAGCCGCGATTAAGGGTAAAACCGTTTTGGTGACCGGCGCTGCGGGTTCGATCGGCAGCGGGTTGGTTCGGCAAATTGCGACTTATAGCCCCAAGAAAGTAATCGCCTTCGACCAAGCGGAATCGCCGATTTACGATTTGGAAAATGAACTGAGGTCAAACTTTCCTGACCTAGAACTGGAAGTGGTGATTGGCGACATCTGCAGAACCAAACGCGTGCACAACGTTTTCAAGACCTTCCGACCGGAAATGGTCTTTCACGCCGCGGCATACAAGCATGTTCCGTTGATGGAACTCAACCCCAGTGAGGCCGTTTTGACCAATGTCTTTGGATCCAGACTTTTGGTGGATAAGGCCATCGAGTTTGAAACCGAAACTTTCGTTTTGATCAGCACCGACAAGGCGGTGAATCCAACGAATGTAATGGGCGGATCGAAGCGGATCGCAGAGATTTACGCGCAGAGTAGCAACAAGCGGGGAAAGACAAAATTTGTGACAACGCGATTTGGTAATGTTCTCGGTTCAAACGGTTCGGTCATTCCCCTATTCAAAAAACAGATCGAAGCCGGTGGACCGGTAACGGTGACTCATCCCGAGGTCACACGGTATTTCATGACCATTCCCGAAGCTTGTCAATTGGTATTGGAGGCGGGGGCGCTTGGGCATGGTGGAGAAATCTTCGTTTTCGACATGGGCGAAAGCGTCAAAATAATTGACTTGGCGAAGCAGATGATTCGCTTGAGCGGATTGGAGTTGGATCGAGATATAGCGATCAAGATTACAGGATTACGACCTGGTGAGAAGCTTTACGAAGAATTGCTCAACAACGAAGAGAATACCTTAGCCACGCATCACCCGCAAATTAAAATTGCGCAGGTAAGGGAGTATCCGTTTGAGGTGGTAAACGAGAAGATAACCCATTTGGTGGAGCTCTTTGACCAACAAAACAACGACCTACTCGTTCAAGAGATGAAGGAGATTGTTCCAGAATTTAAAAGCAACAACTCCGAATTCAGTAAATTTGACGCGTAATTCAGCACAATGACAGACAAGAACATCGAAATCGCTAATACCCAACGCGAAATCGAACAGTACATCGGATTAGGCCCGAACAGTTTAATTTTCAATTTTTCCGAGACCAACGGCAAGACTTTATTGCACTTGGTCACTTTGAACCCACGTCACAATCAGTCCTTTCTCTTTCACGACGAAGAAGGCTACGACAAGGTGGACGTGATGAAGAAGATGCTGAAATACGTCAAAAATTACAAGGACAAAGAAAGTTCGTACACCATTCAGTGGAGACGAACGGATGAGGACGTATTGAACACGTCTTACTTTAGTGCGAAGAATGTTCAATCGGCATTGGACAAGTTGTTTTATGATCGTGATCCGAATAGTATTATGGTATTCAGTGTCATCATGAACCCTACAACTTGATGCATAAAACATTTCCACTGCACATCCGATTCAATGATCTAGATGCGTTCGGACACGTGAATAACGCCGTGTACATCACCTATTTTGAGGAAGGACGATCTCGTTGGTTTCAAGATCAAATCGGGAAAAATTGGGATTGGGCAACAAGCGGTTACCTTCTAGCAACCAATGAAGTGGAATACAAGCTACCGCTTCTTTTCACTGATGAGGCGTTTATCGAATTATGGATTTCACAGATCGGAACGAAGAGCTTTGAAGTGTCTTACCGCATTTACAAGAAAGTAAAGGACGAAAATATACTTTGTACCACAGGAAAGTCCAAGGGTGTCTGTTTCAACAATCGGACGCAAAAATCCATCGAGATCCCCGAAGAGTGGAGAAGAGTATTTGAAGCAGATTTAGACAAGGCTACGGCCTAACCATGAATCGTTTCCTTCTTCCCGTACTTTTCCATTAAGGTACTTTCGAATTCCAAGTACTCATTCCAACGTGCATCCACGTCAATGCCTTCGCCATATTTGCGTGCGAAGCGAAGGAAAAGGGTGTAGTGGCGGGCTTCACTGGCCATTAAGCCTCGGTAGAATTTGCGCAGGTCTTCATCGTTGATTTGCTCGGAAAGCAATCGAAATCGCTCACAGCTGCGGGCCTCGATCATAGCAGATACCAAGAGTGCTTCTACCAACTGATTCTGACGGCTACCTCCTTTTTTACTATAGGCTCGCAGATCATTCACATAAGCATCCTTTTTTTCAAATTCCAATTTGAATCCTCTCTCCGTCAGCTTTTCATGTACCATGGCAAAATGCTCCATCTCCTCCTTTGCCAACGCCGTAAATTCCTTGACCATATCAGGGTATTCAGGAAATCGAGTAATCAGCGTGATGGCCATCGTTGCAGCCTTCTGCTCGCACCATGCATGATCTATAAGGATTTGGTCGATGTTCTTCTCCACGATATTCACCCACCTTGGATCAGTGGGAAGTTTTAAGCCTAGCATTCCTTGAGTTTTGTGGGTACAAAAATCTCCATTTCGCATCAATCGACCAAGCGGTGTTCATTCTTTGATTGCCAAATGGTGGGGAAACGACTTGCAAATCTGTATTTTGGTCAAGTGCAGTTCGACTGCAACGCTCAAATCCACCACCTATGAAAACGACCCTCGGAGGCATTTTTCTCTATTCTGAAAACCCGAAGTACCTGGCAGACTGGTATAACAAGAACTTTGAAATAGAGTACGAGTACGCCGAAGATTACAAAGCCTATTACGTTTCGTTTCCCTACACGACGAAAGACGGAAAAGAGGAAAGCTACACCGTGTTTTCGATCCTCTACAACAAACACCGCCCTTTCGTAGATGGAAAATTCTTCACGATAAACCTAAGGGTGCAAAACCTGGATGAGACCCTAGAAAAGCTGAAGGGAAACAAAGTCGAGGTCCGCGGCCCTGAAACCCACGACGAAGGAAAATTTGCCTGGACGAATGATCCTGAAGGGAACTTTATTGAGATTTGGGAAGACGCGAAAAGTTAGTGAGCAGTTAAGAAGTGTTCAGTGAAAAGCGCTGTCATTTCGAGTGTCACGCGGAGGAACGGAGCGGGATGTATCGAGAAAGCAGGGCTGTCATTTAGAGCAACCATTGTCAATACCCAATACTCCATACCCTATACCACTTCAAAAACCGATTGCCTTTTCGCGTGTTTCAATATCATGAAAAACACATTCCTTTTTTTCATCCTCTTTTTCGTCATTGGCTGTAGCCCGAGCTCGGGGCAAAATGAAACGGATACGGTTTACACCCTCAAATCAGGCGACCAATTCGGAACGGGGAAATGGTACATGGGTCGCGAGATCGCTTATGTGATGGGCTTTCACGGCATGGATTGGCTCGAAAGACCCGAGCGCGAGGAGGAAGAAAACGTCTCTAAACTTCTCAAAAACCTCGACCTCCAACCCACTGATGTGGTAGCCGATATCGGCGCGGGATCGGGATACCACGTTTTTAGAATTGCTCCCAAACTCACGGAGGGAAAAGTCTATGCGGTAGACATTCAGAAGGAAATGCTCGATGTGATGCAATCGAAAATCGAAGAAGATGGAGTCGAAAATGTGGAACTCATAAAAGGCGAAGAAAAAACCACCAACCTCCTTCCCAACTCAGTCGACAAAATTCTGATGGTCGACGTGTACCACGAGTTCTCCTTTCCACGGGAAATGATCGAGTCGATGAAGCGAGCATTGAAACCCGATGGAGCCATCTACCTCATCGAATACCGAAGAGAAGACGACTGGGTACCGATCAAAACGGTGCACAAGATGACGGAAGAACAAGCGGTCAAGGAGTTTGAGGCTTCGGGATTTTATCTCGACAAAAACATCGGAAATCTGCCTTGGCAGCATTGCATGATTTTTCGAATCGAGTAGCTTTGAGGTCATGGAATGGATCTCAATCAGCGAGCAGCTCCCCGAAGACAACCAACGCGTGTTGGCCTTTCTACCGAAGAATATAGTCTACCTGCCGGGAAAAACGGGTCAATCAAAACTGCTACCCGTTATCTTCTTGCGATTCGCTAAAGACTTTTTCGGACCAAAGAACCCGAAGCGAGAAAAATTTGGCCCTCACTTTTGGCTTGGCGAAGGCCAAAGCAATCAATACTTTGATGCAGTTTCTCATTGGATGCCCGCACCTGAAGGGCCTGGCGGAGAGGTAGAAAAAATGATTTAGCTGACCTTTTAGTAGCCGATTTTTATAAATGAAAAGGCCCTTTTCTGCCGAGAGAATTGCCCCCGACAGAAAAAGAAACACTTTTCAAACAACCATTACTTCCAACCTCCTCCGAGAGATCGATACATATTTATTCGAGCATTCAATTGACGCTTCTTGGTTTCGATCAAATCGAATGTAGACTCGAGTGCATCTCTTTGGGTCAGCAATACTTCCATGTAATCAGCCCTTGCCGACTTGAAGAGCGTATTCGAAATATCGATGGACTCATTCAGCGCATCCACTTGATCTGAAAGCAAAGCATACGATTGATCCAAATTTTCCAAATTGGAAAGCTGATTGACTACTTCGATGTAGGCTTTCAAAAGCGTTTGCTCGTAGTCGTATATGGACTGAACTTGACGGGCATTGGCACTTTGGAATGCCGCCTGTATGGCTTTTCGATTGATCAGCGGCGCGGCCAAATCTCCCGCCAGCGAAAACAGCATAGATTCGGGCGTCTTCAATAATAGATCAGGCTGATAGGCATTCAATCCAATCGCGGCAGTAATGTCCAACGTGGGATAAAACTGTGCTTTGGCCGACTTCACATCCAAATTTGCCGCCGTCATTCGCATTTCAGCTCCTCGGACGTCGGGACGATTTTCTAGCAATTGCACGGGAATACCCGCTTGAACATCGAAGAGATCTAAATCCAGAAATGGAGAGGAATTTCGTTCCACTCTCTGCGGAAATCTTCCAACGAGAAAGTTGATTTGATTCTCGGCTTCCACGATCTGCTGATTGAGTTCAAATTCAATGCTCTTGGTCTTGAGCAACTGAGCTTCAAACCTTTTTACGGCCAACTCTGTAGCTCGGGCAGAGGCTTTCTGAAGGCGCGCTGTGTTCAAAGCATTGGTTTGGATTTCAATGTTTCGTCGGACGAGTTCCAATTGGCTATCCAATGCCAGCAGCTCGTAGTAGGTATTGGCGATTTCTGAAACCAGATTGGTAACCATGAAATTCTGTCCTTCCACACTCGACAAGTAGCGACTGAATGCAGCCTTCTTTGCGTTGCGTAGTTTATTCCAAATATCCACCTCCCAAGAGGCAAAAGCTCCAACAAAGAGATCCGGAACCGGATCGGGCATTTCCGTTCCGGGTCTGATATCCGTGGTCGCTTCATTGGCACCTAGTGGCGTGTAGCGGGCGGTTTTATCCAAGCCCGCTCCTGCTCCGAGTCCAACCGACGGAAGAACCTCTCCCTGTCTTGCACCGACTTCGAAATTGGCAATCTGGATTTCCATCAGAGTGATTTGAAGTTCCTGATTGTTTTCGAGAGCCGTGTCTATCAGTGCCTGCAAGTATGGGTCGGCAAAGAAATCTGCTCGTAAAACATCCGCAGTATTGATAGTATCTCCGCTAGCTTGATAAACGTCGGGGACAGTTCTGTCCACCGTTTTCTGTAGCGATTCGGGTGTTTGGCAAGACGAAAAAATCAAAGCCAATACACCGAGTCTTATCAAATATTTGATCATCTTTTTCATCAGTTCTCTGTTTGTTTTTCTTCGCTCAAAGGCGATTCGTCTTCATCTTTTATCAAGTGCCTTCCATCCGCCAAAGAGGCAAAAATGAAGTAGAGCCCGGGGACAATGACCACCCCGAAAATGGTTCCGAAAAGCATTCCACCGAGAGCCGATGCTCCGATGGTTCGGTTTCCAATGGCTCCTGCACCTGTGGCAATGATAAGCGGAATCAAACCGGCGATAAAAGCGAATGAAGTCATTAAAATTGGTCGGAATCTAACCCTCGCTCCCTCAATGGCAGCCTCGAGAATCGACAAACCTTGCTGCCTTTTCTGAACGGCAAACTCGACAATCAACACGGCATTTTTACCCAAGAGTCCCACCAGCATGATGAGTCCGATCTGCGCGTAGATATCGTTATCAAGTCCCATCATTTTCAATAAGAAGAAGGAACCGAATACCCCAACCGGGAGAGAGAACACAACCGAAAGCGGAATGATAAAGCTCTCGTATTGTGCAGACAGAACGAAGTAGACGAAAATCAATACAATCGCAAAAACATACAGCGCTTCGTTTCCTCTGTTTGCTTCATCGTATGAGAGTCCCTCCCATGCGATGTCGTAGCCTTTCGGCAAAGTAGTTTCAGCTACTTCGGTGATGGCCGCAATGGCATCAGCCGTTGTGTAGTCCTTTGCCGGCAGTCCGCGAATCGCCGCTGAATTGTACATATTGAAACGAGTGATCTCGTTAGGGCCTTGCTTCTTCACCATTTTCATAAAGGCGGAATAAGGAACCATTTCTCCGTGGTCGTTTTTCACAAAGAGCTTCAACACGTCCGAGGGTAGCCTTCTGAATTGGGGATCGGACTGAACGTAAACTTTAAAGAAGCGCCCGAATCGGATAAACCCTTGTTCGTAGGTACTTCCGATCAAAATGTTCAGGTTTTCCATGGCTTTGCCAATGGATACCCCCTTCTGCATGGCAAGTTCATTGTCGATCTCCAACTCGTACTGCGGATAATTGGCAGCGAAGAAAGTGAACAGACCAGTGAGTTCGGGTCGCTCGCTGAGATCGGCCAAAAACTGTTGATTGATCTTGTCAAACTCTTCGTAGTCGGTGGTGGTTCCCTTGTCGAGGAGCCGCAGCGAGAAACCACCCGACGAACCAAATCCGGGTATGGCCGGTGGTTCGAAGAACTCGACGATGGCGCCGAGATCTTTTGACTCTTCCTCGAGTTCTTCCATGATCTCCTTTACGCCGTGCTTGCGTTCAGACCAAGGTTTGAGGTTGATGAGGCAAGTCCCGGCATTGGAACCACGACCTTCCGTCATGATTTCGTAACCCGCCAATGATGAGACAGACTCGACGTCTTCAAACTCTTCGCAGATCTCGAGGAGTTCCTGAGCTACCTGATTGGTTCTCTCCAGCGTGGCACCCGGAGGAGTTTGGATGATCGCGTAGATGGTTCCCTGATCCTCATTGGGAATAAACCCTGATGGCAGGATGCTGTTTTCGAAAACTATTCCTAACCCGAAAACGATGAGCACGGTAAACGTAACCCACCTTCTGCTGACGATGGAACGCAAGAGCCAAACATAGCGCCCGGTGAGTTTATCAAATCCGCTGTTGAAGGAATCCAGTCCTCTGCTGAGCAAGTTGGTTTTCTTCGGTTTTCCGTGGTTGTTCTTGAGTAACATGGCGCAGAGAACGGGCGTAAGTGTGAGGGCAATAATTGCCGAAATCACAATGGCACTGGCCATGGTAATGGAAAACTGACGGTAAAATGTACCGACAGGCCCACTCATAAAAGCAATCGGGATAAACACCGAAACCATTACCATGGTAATGGCAATGATGGCACCGGTAATTTCCCTGAGTACCTTTTGCACGGCTTTATAAGGTGTCAGGTTTTCTTCCTCCATCTTGGCGTGGACGGCCTCGACGACAACAATGGCATCATCGACCACAATACCAATGGCCAACACCAAAGCGAACAAGGTGACCAAGTTGATGGAAAGGCCAAAAAACTGAATGACGAAAAAGGCTCCGATGAGTGAAACGGGAACGGCCAGAATCGGGATCAGGGTCGAACGCCAGTCTCCCAAAAAGAGGAAAACTACCAAAGCCACCAGGAGAAAGGCATCGCGCAACGTGTGCAAGACCTGCTCCATCGAGGCATCCAAAAACTTTGAGACATCATAGCTGATTTTGTAGTCCACTCCGGGAGGAAAGATTTCTTTCATCTCTTCGAGCTTGGCTTTCACTTCTTCAATTACCTCACTGGCGTTACTTCCGTAGTTCTGCTTAAGCACTATTGCCGCAGAAGGATTTCCATCGAGATTCGAGTAGATATCAAAGAATTCGCTACCCAGTTCAACCGTCGCTATATCAGCCAAATGAATACTTTCTCCCTCGGCATTGGCTCGAATGATGATCCTTTCGTATTCTTCGGGTTTGTTGAACCTCCCTTTGTAAGTCAGAACGTATTCCAAAGATTGAGCTTCAATTCCCGAACTTTGACCGATTCTACCCGGACGTCCGATGATGCTCTGCTCTTGCAGGGCCTCCATGACCTCCTCTACGGAAATGTCGTAGGCTCGCATCCGATCAGGATTGAGCCAAACGCGCATAGCGTAGGTTCGACTTCCCAGGATATTGGCCCTTGCGACTCCTTTTATCCGATTGATTTCGGGAATCATGTGGACATTGGCATAGTTGTAAAGGAACTTCTCGTCGATGCTTTCATCCTCCGAATAGAGGTTGACGTACATCAACATACTCGGCTGAATGGGAGTAATGATTACCCCTTCTCGCTGCACCAGTTCAGGAAGTAAGGGCATTACTTGATCGACCCTCGTTTTGACTCGAATTACCGCCTGGTTTGGATCGGTGCCCGGTTCGAAAATGATGTTTAATGTGGCCTCTCCTGCACTCGTGGCATCGGTAGCCATGTACCGCATTCCTTGTACCCCATTGATGGAGTTTTCGAGGGTGATCAGTGTGGATTTCACCAATACATCAGCGCTCGAACCAGGATAGGCAATGAATATACTTACCGTGGTAGGTGCAATCTGAGGGAATTGTGAAATCGGCAATTGGCGGATAGCCAATGATCCGGCAAATACGATAATCACCGAAATGATGATGGCCAAAACAGGCCTGTGTATGAATCGCTGAAACATATCTTTTCTTTTTAGAACTGAATTACTCAGCGTATAGATTGAGATGATTGATCACCGAATCGGGGCTGGCAAAATGATAGGAGATTTCGTCATTCGCCTTGACGCGACGCAGTCCTTCAAGGAGAATTCGATCGTTTTCATCCAAGCCCTCCTGAACAATGAAGAGATGCTGCAGCTCAGCGGCAACGACTATTTCAGTCGGAACGACCACTCCCTCATCCGTAATGGTGTATACGAATTTCTTGTCGAGAACCTCGAAAGTTGCTTTCTGAGGTATGAGCAAGGCATTCTCGAATGGCACGTGCATCTGAACACTACCCGTTTCACCGTGGCGAAGCAATCGCTCGGGATTTGGGAAAGTGGCGCGGAAAGGAATGTTCCCCGTTTCGTTATTGAAGTCGGCTTCAATGGTTTCAACTCTTCCTTCGTGTGGAAACATTTTGTTGTTGGCGAGCTTCAGGCTTACTCGAATAAGACTATCACTCTTCACTTGCGCTTGATAGTCGAGGTATTCGGCTTCGGGCACATTGTAGTACACCCACATTTTGCTGTTGTCAGAAAGATTGGTGAGCAAGTCACCCTCTTCCAACAAGCTACCTTCTCTGACGTGAAAGCGATCGATAATTCCATCAAACGGCGCTCGTATTTTGGTAAAGTCCAAGTGAACTTGGGCTAAAGCCAATTCAGCCTTGGCATGGTCGAGCTTTGCTTGAGCCATAGCCAATTCATTTGGTGCTACCACGTTGCTGTCGGCGAGCTTTTTGGTGTTTTTGAATTCTATCTCGGCAAAGCTGACTTCTGCTTGAGCCTTTTGCTTTTCGGCCTCATAAAGGTTGGGCATGATTTGAAAAAGAAGTTGTCCCTTTTGGACGGTTTGCCCTTCGTCGACAAATATTTCAGTGAGGTAACCGCGTTCTTGAGCCATCAATTCTATGTGACGAATGGACTTGATTTGGCAGACATAGTCTACCACAAGAGAAGTGTCTTTTCGCAAGGGCGAGGACACCAAGAATTCACTTTTTCTTTCTTCGTGGTGTTCTTCGTGATCGCAACTTACTTGAAATAACACGGCGCAGAGGCCAATAAGCATGAGAATTTTATTCTTCATAACCAGTACTTGTAAAAGCAGTCTGAGCTGCTTGAGTTAATGAAATATGTATGTGTTTGGAAATGCTCTTTTAGCGAGAAATCGCCAAATAGCCGAATAGGATTCTTCTCTTCAACAGGGAGTTGAGAGGAACAGAATCACTAAATCAAAAAAGGATCAAATTCTAAATACCTCGAAGAGGATGCACTTGCTCGTAGTGACGGCAGAAGATGCATCGGTGAGGTGCAAAAGCGTAATGTAAGTAGCGTGTGAAGAGGCAATAAGGTAGCTACAAGCCTTAAAGAAGACGCTTATGTTCGTCAGAAAAAGAGGGCTCCGCTTTTCGTCTTCGGTCTCCTCTTCTTCGACATCAGCAACGTCTGCGTGATGAAAGTGAACTCCATTGCTTTTTGATGGATGGAGGTAAGCAGATGTAAGATTGGTCGAATGACTCGCGGAAACATCACCTAAAACTTCTTGAGCAGATGCCAAGTCTCTTCCTCCATTCTCATTGCTCTGAAATTGAGCAAAAGAAATAAAGCTGCTTATGAAAGCAACGCATAAAACGAAAAGAGGCCTGAGGCAAATTTTGGTCATTCTGAGTGCGAAATTAGAGCAAGTTTAGATGACGTCCAAGCTATTTCTTTGAATTACGCCAAGGAATATTTAAAGTTTCTTAAAATGATTTTAGATCATACTAAAGTGCTCCTTAGATTTACTCAAATGAAAAACGGAGCTTGTGGCTCCGTTTCAATTCTTTTTTCAGTAAGTAGGATAAAGTGACTAACTAGTCGTACTTCCCTTTTGCGTTTTTCTTGGCCTTTTTTTCAGCGCGTTTTTCCATCATAGACTTAACGGGGGCTTTCTTGGCGCTATTCTTTTGGATGTTTTTTTCTTTTGCCATCTCAGTAATCGTTAGAGATATTAAGGCATTCAATAGTTTGAAATACCTATATAAAGGTATGTAAAAGACCGGTTCAATAATCTATCTATCGAAAAATATTTAAGCGAAAAAAATCAGCCAAAAAAAAGGATGACCACCACTAATTTTAGTGTGGCAGTCGCTTTAAGAGAGCTCCGTAAGCGTATGTACCCAGAGCAGCGGCAGTAATAACTACGATGAAGACCATATATCCGTAACCAAAGTTGACAAACATGGGACCGGGACAAGCTCCTGTGAGGGCCCAGCCCATTCCGAAAATGGTTCCACCGATGATGTAACGTCTCCACGTTTTTGCCTTATCGTTGAATACAATGGGCCTTCCGGCAATGTCTTTCAGGCTCATCTTTTTGATTATCATATGGGCGATTACCCCTATGATGACAGCCGTACCGATAATGCCGTACATGTGGAATGCTTGAAATCGGAACATCTCCTGAATTCTGTACCACGATATGGCTTCAGATTTCGTCATAACGATTCCAAAAAGGATTCCTGCCAGTACGTATTTGATTGCTTTCATATTTAAAATGTAAAGTTCGTAATGATGTTAAAGTGATTGTAATTAGATTGATAGTAAACAATCTCAGATGGCACGTCTTCTTGAGCTTGCTTATGGACGTAAAGAAGACGAATATCCAAGCCTTCAAACCAGTTGTGAAAATGGTAGCACAGCTCCAAGTTCAGCTGATCGTAGTCGGCTATGCCGTATTTATTGTACTCGTAATTATCCCAACCGGGGCCATCATAGTGGACGTAATCTACTTTAGCCGAAAGGCGATCGCTAAAGTCTTTTTTCAAACGAATATCATAGAGCTGACCATTGCCCGTACCTTCTATCCTACCGCGAGATACGGTAGCAAAAAAGTTCTCTCTACCCCACTCCCTTGGAAAGAGAAAACGACCTTGATCATTTAAGGTTAAGGCATTAAAACTTAGATCAAAACCTTTGTACTTAATTCCTGCTTGCCCCCCAATTCCTTTGGAACGATCTCCTGAACTCACATAGGAATGATCCTCATCCTCATTCCCACCTTCGCCAATTTTATCTTGCAGCATTGCTTCAATACCTCCGTAAATGGAGACATTTTCACTCAAGGGAGTCTCGCCTTCAATCTTACCGTAAAAAGTACTTACAAGGTTGTGAGCGTGATAGTACCAACCTGAGGCTTTCAAATGTGAGTTAAACTTATGCTCGAATCCCAAGATGGCCAAGCCACTGCTGGAAATGTGCTCGTGATAGTGAGCAGTGTCTCCTTCAGGTGTAAATCCTTCAGCACTGATACCTACGGATTCTTCTAAAGAATACCATTCAACAGTGCTTCTCGGAGAGACATGGGTGATCCACATAGCGTTGATCCGAGTATTTTTAATCTCATTGAATTCCATCGTTAAGCCTTGAAAAGCGTACGGTTTCATTCTACCATCCGTTAGGTTAACAAAAGGTGTTTCAATTACTTGCCGCCCATAAGAAACAACCGATTTGCCAAAGTGATAGGCCAGGAAAAGCTCTTCCAATCGATCCAAGTCGTGCTTATTGGAAGGATTTTGCACATCAAAGAGTTGAAGCTCAAAAGCAGGGTATCTCCCTGCTATGGGGTCTTTCACGTCTAAATCACTGCTGAACAAGTCGAATGAAAAAATCCCACCGATTCCCAACTCAAAGCCTTTGAATCTGGCTGTTCGAAAATCGATTCGCATACCGATTGCATTGGCATATTGCGTATCAAAAGGCCCGGTATGGTCAGTCAGCATGAAATAATTGCGAACATGACCTCCCCAATGTCCATGGGTAAAGAATTCCCTCAAGCTATGGATCTGCTCGCGTACTCGAGAGCTATCCACTCTGGAGGGATGATCCTGATGGTGTTGAGCCATCATAGGAACCGCAGAGATGAGGATCAATATGGACAAAATGAGCCGCTTCATTATCCTAAGATCAATGGCAATAAAACAAAAGTTGAAAACAAGCCTCCGATGAAGAAACCGATCACGGCGACTAAAGACGGTAGCTGGAGATTGGAAAGTCCGCTAATTGCGTGCCCCGAAGTACAACCCCCGGCGTAGCGAGAACCAAAACCAACAAGAAATCCACCCAGCACCAATAGTATCCAGCCGGATGGATCAGCCAAGGAACTCCAAGAGAAAATCTCAGTTGGCTGCATTCCTTCAGGAGCACTCAATCCCAATTCTGCCAAATCGGCTTTTGTGGCCTCAGAGATCTTTACCCCTTCGCCGTTATTCATCCAAGTCGAAGCGATGAATCCACCGATAATCGAACCGACCAAAAAGAGGAGATTCCAACGCTGCGAGCGCCAATCAAATTTGAAGAACTCGCATTGTTTTCCTCCTCCTGTAAGGGCACAAATCGTTCTAAAATTGGAACTAAAACCAAATGATTTCCCGAAGTAAATCAGTATCAGCATTACCAAAGCAATCACAGCACCCGAAGTGTACCACGGCCAAGGATCTTTCAACATTTCCAGCATAAATCTTTGTGTTTGTTAGTTTAGTTCAAAGACCCAAGTACGAAAAGTTGTACTTGGGTCTTTGACGAATAAATAAATTCAAAAATGGGCTCTAATAAGGCCATGACATTACACCGCCTTTTAGATTGAAGGCTGTAAATCCCTCACCTTCCATAAAACGAACGGCCTGTCCGCTGCGATTTCCACTTCGGCAGTAAACATAGTAGTTCTTGTCTTTGGAAAGCTTCTTCACCTCATCACGAAAGTTGGGCGAGAAGAAGTCGATGTTTTTTGCATCGCCGATTTTTCCTTCGGCAACTTCTCCTGACGTTCTTACATCGAGAAGTTGAGCTTTAGGATCTTTATCCATATTGGACTTAAAATCCTCCGCACTCAAATCAGTGAGTGACTTTTTAGTAAATGAGAAAATAGACATCGTTGCTTATTTTAAGTTTAACTAAACGGGAGTCATTTTCTGACTCCCTCTTTTTATTTCAATGTAGAAGGGCAGACATATTCCGTCTTTGGAACGTCTGTTTCTGAAATTCCTTTAAAACCTTCTTGAACATTGATAACGTTTTCGAAACCTCTGGCTTTCAATATCGATGATGCAATCATAGACCGATATCCACCTGCGCAGTGAATGTACTGCGGCTCATCTTGTGTAAAGGATTGCATGTTATCATTTATGAAATCAAGCGGCAAGTTCTTGGCATCTTTAACATGTTCAGCTTCAAATTCGCTTGGCTTCCTTACATCAATAACCAACGGGTTCTTTGACTTGTATATCTCTTCGAATTTCTTCGGTGAAATGCTCTCGATCGAATCGACCGTTCTGCCGTCATTTTTCCATGCTTCAATACCCCCTTTCAAGTATCCAATCGCGTGATCGTATCCGACACGGGCCAGTCGCGTTACAGTTTCTTCCTCTCTCCCATTTTCGGTAATGAGTAAAATGGGTTGCTTGATATCGGGAATCAGGGCTCCTACCCACGGGGCGAAATTTCCGTCAATTCCGATGTTGATCGAATTGGGTATAAAAGCTTTGGCGAAAGTCTCAGGATCTCTTGTGTCAAGCATCAAAGCCGTTGTTTCATTGGCTGCTGCTTCAAAACCTCCAGGGCTGAGCGCCTGCAGTCCACGATCGAGAACTTCATTAATACTCTCGTATCCTTCCTTATTCATCAAGGCGTTTTTCGGGAAGTACGAAGGCGGTGGTGCTAATCCTTCCGTCACCTCTTTTATAAATTCCTCTTTGCCCATATCCTCGCGGAGAGCGTAATTCGTCTCCTTCTCTTCTCCGATCGATCCAACGGTTTCCTTACGCATATTCTTTCCACATGCTGAACCTGCTCCATGGCCAGGATAAACAATCACATCGTCGGGCAGCGTCATAATCTTATTGCGGAGAGAGTCGTAAAGCATTGCCGCAAGTTCGGCCTGCGTCAAGTCCGATTTTACAGCAAGGTCAGGACGACCAACATCCCCTAAAAAGAGGGTGTCTCCCGAAAAGATAGCAGACTCTTTTCCTTGCTCATCCAAGAGCAAATAAGTCGTGCTCTCTAATGTATGACCAGGTGTGTGTAATACTTTGATTCGAGCCTTTCCGATCGTAAATTCCTCACCGTCTTTGGCGACGTGCGTGTCGAATTTAGTAACAGCGTTCGGACCATATACTATAGTTGCCCCCGTTGCTTTAGCCAAGTCGACATGACCTGACACAAAGTCTGCATGAAAATGGGTTTCAAAAATGTATTTGATTTTTGCATCCTCTTTCTCAACCTTATCGATGTATTGCTGCACCTCTCGGAGCGGATCGATGATTGCTACTTCTCCTTCACTTTCAATATAGTAGGCTCCTTGTGCAAGGCAGCCTGTATAGATTTGTTCGACTTTCATTCTACAATTCTTAATTTTAATTTAACTACAAAGTTCGCTTTTCCACTCTCATAAAAACGTTGTCTACTTTACATTAGAAGAACAACTCCTTCACCATGATGTAGACCCCCATGACTAAAACAAAATATCCAAAACCTTTTTTCAATTTATCCCCATCAATTTTCTTAGATAAAGTGCTGCCGATAAATATGCCCACAACTGAAATACCCGTGAATATGAGGAGAAAGCTCCATTCGATATCGTAGTTTGAAATATCACCTAAAAATCCAAATAGGCTCTTGGCAGCAATGATGAGCAGCGATGTTCCGACTGCCATTTTCATATCTAACTTGGAGAAAATAACCAGTGCGGGGATGATGAGAAAACCACCTCCTGCGCCTACCAACCCCGTAAGAAAACCGACTACAACACCTTCGAGAATTATACCGGGATAATTGAACTTCTGTTTTACCGGCTCAGCTGTTTCATCAGTAGCAGGTGTTTTCCTTCCTCGGATCATACTAAATGAAGCAAAAACCATCAAGGCAGCAAAAAGTACCATAATAAGAATGCCTTTGGTCACTTCAAAATCACCAATTGTGATGAGCGAATCGGGAATAGCAGGAACGATAAACGCTCTGGTAGCGTAAACCATTGCCATGGAAGGAATTCCAAAAACGATTGCGGTTTTGAGACTAACCAAACCACGTCTGTAAAAAGAATAACTTCCCGCTAAAGAAGTGGTACCTACAACAAAAAGTGAGTAGGCCGTAGCCATCACAGGGCTAAAACCAAACAGATAAGCCAAAACGGGAACAGTAAGTATAGAACCTCCACCACCAATAAGACCAAGCGAAAGTCCAATGAATAATGCCCCGATGTATCCGAATATTTCTAACATACCTTTTTGTGCTCGTTGAAGGTGCAAAGGTCAGCAGAAAGAAAAGCTTCGGACGTGATTCGCGTCACACTGCAGAAACAAAGTCCAAATTGATCACTCGAATCTCGTTTCTGTGAAGTTCTACAACTCCTCTCTGCTCTAGCTTTTTGAGCAAACGGGAAATCACTTCTCGAGCTGAATTAAGATCTCGCGCTACCTCTTGATGAGAGATACGCAATACATTGGAACGTCCCTCAGTCATTCGTTTAAGATAAAACACGAGCCGTTCATCCATACTTCTGAAAGCGATATTATCCAATACCTGAAGCAACTCATCCATTTTAGAGCGATAGGTCCTCAAAATAAATTCATCCCAGGATGGGTAGCCATTGAGCCACTTACGGGTAGAATCAAATGGAATTGAAAGCAAAGTGACATCGGTTTCTGCGACAACAGTTATTTGACTTTTCTCATCCATTGCCGCACACATGATTGACATGGCACACGCGCTACCAGATTCTAGAAAATAGATGAGAAATTCATGCCCTTCGCTATCCTCCCGATAAACTTTCAACCTTCCATCAAGCACCAACATAGTGCTGTTTATGGTGCTACCGGCTTTAAGCAGAGTTGTTCCGGCTTCCACTTCTTTTTCAGTAGCGGTTGCAAGAATTTCCTCTTTCAGAGCAGGTTCTAATTGATCGAAACGAGCTGCGAATAAATTTTCTGTAGTGATCATATTTCTATAAGTGGTAAAGTGCAAATATAAAGGTTTGAATGAGGGTTTTCGAGTATGACAATGACACTGAAAAAAAACTAAATTTGTCATTAGAAATAACTACGACGATCCTCCCTTATGCTGAACAGCGTTATCATTATAGATGATGATTCCATCTCAATTTTGGTTACTGAAACTATGATGAGAAAGAACGACTTCGCGAAGCAAATAATCACCTTCGAGCAACCTCAAAAAGCCTTGGACTTCTTCAAAACAGAGTATTCGTGGGATCAAGGCGCCCCTGAATACATCTTTTTGGATGTGGAAATGCCTGAAATCGACGCTTGGGAGTTTATGGATAGCTACAAGCAGATCGATCCTAGTATTCAGAAAAGAAAACATATCATCCTGCTGTCAGCAACGTTTAACCCCGATGACGAGACCAAAGCGCGCACCCACCCAATGGTGATGGAGCTCATTACAAAACCTGTAAATGGTCACATCCTGGAACGATTGAAGTAAGGAATGTCGCAAACTCAAAGAAGAAGAAGAGAAGTCAAGAAAGCGCACAACTTATTAGAGTTGACTCAGAACATTAAGCTTCAAATCGAAAAAACTTACCAAACCGCTTATTGGATTAAGGCAGAAATCAATAAACTCAATTACTACCCTCAAAGCGGACATTGCTATCCGGAATTAGTCGAAAAGAAAAATGGAAGAATCGTCGCCGAAATTCGAGGGTTCTTGTTCCGAAATGCCTACGAAGAAATTGACCAAAATTTCCGCAATCAAACGGGCAAGCCTTTGTCGGATGGCATGGAAGTATTGTTGTTATGCCGAGTGAGTTATGACCCGAAATACGGTCTCTCGCTTTACATTTCAGATATCGACGCTTCCTTCACTTTAGGGGAAATGGCCAGATTGCGATCAGAAGCGATAAAACGTCTAAAAGCGGAAAGCATCTTCAGCCTCAACAAGGAAAAACCGCTATCAAAGTTGATCGGAAGATTGGCCGTTATATCTGTTGAGACGAGTAAGGGATGGAGAGATTTTTCACAAACCATCGAAGAAAGCAAGTACGCCTCTCAGATTGAGCGAAAGCTATTCCCCGCTAAATTACAAGGTGATGCTGCTGTACTTAGTATCTCAAAAGCACTACATAAAATTGCATTGCACCATGAACGGTTTGACGCTGTGGCGATAATACGAGGAGGTGGCGGAGATACGGGTATGGATTGCTATGACAGTTTTGAGCTTTCAAAACTGGTGGCAACTTTTCCCATCCCGGCTTTAACCGGTATTGGTCACAGCACCAATTTGACAGTCGTGGAAATGTGTGGTCACCAAAACTTGATCACCCCCACAGCATTGGCGCAGTTCATTATAGATGGATATACTGACTTCGAGCAGCGCCTTAATCGTGCTGTAAGTCAACTTAAGCGTGTCAACAAACAAGTTGTACCCCTTCTAAGTAGTCGACTAGATGGTATGACCGAAGAATTAGACAGAAAATCTAAGGGGCGCCTAAATGATGCCTATACCAATCTGAGACAAACGGGGAGAAAACTCGAGCAATCCGTCAAATCGGGGTTGACCGAGGAGAATAAAAAATTAGCATTTCGTCTTCCATTGAAACTCAATCAATCAGCAGAAAGCCTTCTCCGCATTGAAAAGGACAGAATTCAATCTGCCTCAAAACAGCTAAAAAACAATACTCCCACATATTGCGATAACCAGACCAATACATTGATTCATTTGGAAGATAAGCTGAGACTTCTCGATCCTCAAAACGTTTTGAAAAGAGGATACAGCATTACACTGAAGAATGGAAAAGCAGTAAATTCGAGTACTGATTTAGTCGAGGGAGATGAAGTGACCACCCGACTGGAAAAAGGTGAGTTCACGTCAACGGTAAAAAAGAAATCAAATGGCTAAAAAAGACTCTTACGAAGACCAATTATTGGAATTGGAAGAGATTATCAAGGATATAGAAGATGAAAGCATCTCTGTAGACGAACTGAGCACAAAGGTGAAAAGAGCGGCAGTTTTGATCAAGAGCTGTCGAGCAGTACTCAGCAGCACGGAAAAAGATGTCGAGAATATTCTGAAAGATTTGGAAAACTAGTAGCCAACTTTCCTAATCCCTAGAAAAGTCTGAAGACCATATCTGATTGATTGGCCGAAAGACTAGGCTATTCTGTTTTTTTATAAAGACTGATCTAGTCAAGTTTATCTCGAAGTTCATTTTCCATTCTTCGGAAGAGCATCAAAACTCCGATAATGAGAAGCCCTAAAGAAATGGCCGTGACTGCCCCAGGCGAAATCCCATCTATAACGAAATTGGTGAACGAGGTGCAAAAATATGCCATACCGAGGTAAACCAATTGCCTACCTGCCTTTGGTTGCGCATAGTCCCAACTCTCTTGATTTCTCATTGATCGCTTTGTCCGGTAACCGTAGAAATAGATGGCCTTCCTTGGTGGAGGAAAAACCAAAAAAAGTCCGGCTATTACAAAAATAGGAGAAACCACAATTGGGATAAGCGCTATCGGATTTAGAGTCTCCATGTGCCGAATGTAAATGATCCAATCCGAATAAAATTGAAGCAAGATGAATGGATCAACACCTTAACGGACTAGTTCATCTTTATGCGCCCCAAAACAATACAACTGATCGTATTCATTGATCATACAATTGATTTTAAAAATTTTATGCTGTATCTTGAGTTACACAAAACAAAAGACCTAACTTGTCGTTTGATTTAGTGAAGAAGTAACAATTCAATATGTTGAAAAACGCGATCAACCAATTAATGATTCCTTCTATTGAGAAAGCAATCCTGAATGGCAAGCACAAACTGCTCGTTAGCATAGCATTATCAATTTCTCCTTCACTGAAAAAGGAAATAATGGATCGACTTTCTAAAGATCGCGTAAGGCGATAATAACCCCTTTAAAGATATTTTTGAGCACATCAGTTGATGTGCTTTTTTTGTTTGATAAGGCTGCCTATTTTGCGAAAAAAAAGATGGAACTCAAAATAGAACAAGGAGTAACGAAAGGCTCAGCCTTTTTGGAAGACGATGGAAAAAGAGCAGCCGAAATGACTTTTTCGATAGCATCACCCCAGCTCATTATAATCGATCATACTGACGTTAACGAGCACTATCGAGGGCAGCAACTCGGGCGACAATTGCTAGATGCGATGGTACAAAAAGCAAGGGATGAAAACTTTAAAATTTTACCGCTCTGCCCCTACGCTCGAAGTGAATTTCAAAAAGATACTTCGATCCAAGATGTAATGAGATAAACTCGTTTACTTCATGTTCACATTCTTAAGATCGGTCAATCACGGTCGAATCATATAATTGATCTAGGATGATGAGCACCACGCATTGATTCGCGATTTCTCTATCTTAGCTGCGCCTCTTCGATTGTAGACATTCAGATGATTAAGCAACTTTATTCACAGAAAAACTTAGTAGGTTTCATTTTGATTCTTGCTCTGATTCCTTTGTTTGGCATCAATCTAGACGCCTACCACGACTGGGGTGGAGACTTTGCCCAGTATATTCAGCAAGCGATCAATCTGGTAAAAGGAATACCTCAAGGCGATACCCTCTACATTTTCAATCCCTATCACCTCTATCTATCTCCGCCTTCATATGGCGTCGGGTTTCCAATGCTTCTCGCACCTGTTTATATTTTCTTCGGAAATAACATTCTCGCCTTTTTATACCTCATCACAGCAGTCTTTGCGCTCTACCTGATCTCATCTTATTATTTCCTTTCATCTCGCTTCGGAGTCGTCGAGTCTCTGATCGCGGTGCTGATCTTTGCCTATACGCCGCAGATGCTGCGGTTCAAAGGCGAGGTTCTATCCGACCTACCTTTTGCCTTGATCATCTGTATCTGCCTGGTTCTGTATTCCAAACATGCCAAACTAAAAAGCTTCCTTCCTTATGGAATCATTGGCCTTCTCATAGGGTTTTCGATGCTCATGCGGCCCATCGGCATCCTACTTTTAGCGTCCATAATTTTGGATCAGGCTGTCGGCATTATGAGATCAGGCGATTTTACTAAAAAGCACATAATCCGTCATGGATTATTAATAGGTGTCACGATTTTAGGATGCATGGGTGTCTACTTTATTTTTGGCGTACTTCTTTATCCCGCCAAGCAAGAATCCATTTCGTTCTTTTCAGATCTGTTTGTAACTAATGAAATCGGTGATCAAATTCGGGAAGGACTGGAGTATTACTTTTTGGAGCTAGAAAAAGTGTTCAACCCCGATGCCGATAAATGGCAGTTCCTGAGCATTCTTCTTGAGGCCTTTGTAGTGGTAATGATGGTTATAGGGCTGATCAAGAGCTTACTGAATAAAGCCGACTTCACTGATTATTTCTTCATGATGTACATGGGAGTCGTTGTTGTATTTCCCGTTTACACCCAAGGGTTTAGGTATGTACTTCCTGTATTTCCCATCGCGATGAAATACATCTTGATGGGTTTCCAATCCATCAAGCTGGACATTCGAGTCAGAAAGCCCATTGTGTACCTAGTGGTGTGCTACTGCGTTTATCTCACCTACGAACGCGAAGTTGAAATTGTCATAGACCATTACCCCAATCAAACCTACGGACCACAGACAACCCAAGCTAAAGAGCTATTCCAATACATCAATCAGTCGACTGGTCCTGATGAAGTTGTGGTGTTCAATAAGCCTCGGGTTTTGGGACTTTACTCCCAAAGAGGGAGTTTTGCGTTGTATACTTTCGGAGAATTGGAAACAACGGAAAACCAGCTCCGAGACTTAAAATGGAATTACCTCCTTCAATGCACCGAGCTATCCGATCAACCGATGGAGGAGTTTTTAGCAGCACATCCCAGCGATGTCGTCAGTGTCTTTTCCAACGATAAGTTCCGACTGTACAAGAAAAAGTGAAGCCGATGCATTGCTGCGGTTTCGTGGATGACTTGAACAGCAGGGCTTACATAAACCGCTACAAATTGCTACCTTTGCGGCCCTTTTAAAATAGATCGGCTATGCTGGAAGTACAGAATGTAAGTCTTCAATACGGGAAAAGAATACTCTTCGATGATGTGAATATCTCATTCAATGGGGATAATTGCTATGGTGTCATTGGCGCTAACGGAGCAGGAAAGTCTACCTTCTTAAAAATTCTTTCGGGTGATATCGATGCCAACACAGGCACTGTTCACCTCGAATCAGGAAAACGTATGGCTGTCCTAAAGCAGGAGCACTCAGCGTTTGATGAAAATCTTGTTTTGCATACCGTTTTAATGGGCCACAAAGAGCTTTGGGACATCATTAACGCGAAGGAATTGATTTACGCCAAGCCTGATTTCTCTGAAGAAGACGGTATGAAAGCTTCTGAACTGGAAGCCGAATTTGCCGAAATGGACGGATGGAATGCTGAGAGCGATGCTGCTTCTCTTCTTTCAGGTCTTGGTATCGATGAGAATCTCCACTATATGGAGATGAAAAATCTTACGGGAAAACAAAAAGTACGTGTGCTTTTGGCACAAGCGCTTTTTGGAAATCCCGATGTACTTATTCTTGATGAGCCTACCAACGACTTGGATTCTCAAACCATTAACTGGTTGGAAGACTTCTTACTCGATTTCAAAAATACAGTGATCGTCGTATCTCACGACCGTCACTTCCTGGATACCGTTTGTACACACATCGCCGACATTGACTTTGGCAAAATCAGCATGTACACAGGTAATTATACCTTTTGGTACGAGAGTAGCCAATTGGCTTTGCGCCAAAGGTCAAACCAGAACAAGAAGGCCGAGGAGAAAAAGAAAGAACTTCAGGAATTCATTTCGCGCTTTAGCGCAAACGCATCCAAGTCGAAGCAGGCCACGAGCCGTAAAAAGCTTTTGGAAAAAATCGACGTAGATACCATCAAGCCCAGCAACAGGAAATACCCTGCCATCATTTTCAACCCGGAGCGCGAAGCGGGAGATCAGATTCTTCATGTTCGCGGTCTCACCAAATACTTGGATGGAAAACCCCTTTTCGAAAACTTCGACCTCAACATTCAAAAAGGTGAAAAGATTTCACTGGAAAGTGACAACAGTTTAGCTACAACGGCTTTTTACGAGATTATCAATGGCCGCATGAAGCCCGATGCCGGTGAATTTGAACTAGGATTGACAATCAGTCCTGGCTACGTGCCGGGTCACAATGACGACTATTTCAAAAGCAACGACAACCTGATCGACTGGTTGCGCGAATACTCAACTGAGAAAGACGAGCTATACATCCGAGGATTCTTAGGGAAAATGCTCTTCTCAGGACAGGAAACCCTGAAAAAGTGCAGCGTATTGAGTGGAGGTGAAAAGGTACGATGTATGCTCTCAAAAGCTATGCTTGCCGGGCCGAACCTATTGATGCTCGATGAACCGACCAATCACCTTGACTTGGAAAGTATCACAGCACTCAACAATGCGCTTATCGATTTTCCCGGGATGATCGTTATGACCACTTATGACCAAAAGTTGCGAGAGACCGTGACCAATCGAGTGGTAAAGATTTAATCAGTTTTTCTTTTCGATCTCAAATCCGAGCTTCTGCTGAGACAGATGCGTATCTTTCACGAAAATTTCTTTCGATGAAAATATTCGTATTTGCTATTGCTCTTGTTGTTTCAGCTTTTGGCTACAGCCAAACTACCCAGCTGGGTTTGGCGTACGACGTTTGGCCTCCTTTTACTAACATTCCTGATGAAACTGCCGTAGCAACGGAAATTGTCAAGACGGCATTGAATAGAAATTCGATCGCAGTAAAAGAGCGCGTGCTGGATTTCAATATGGTGATCAAAGGACTTGAAGCAGGAAGTTTCCAAGCGAGTCCGGCACTTTGGAAAACTGAAGAAAGAGAAACCTTCCTCCTATATTCAGAACCTATCTTACACAACCAACTCGTTCTGGTAGGCCTAAAGGGTGCTGACGTGAGCGCCACAAGTATGAGTGACTTGGACGGAAAAAGAGTGGCCCTAGTAGAAGGATATGCCTATGGTGAAGAAGTAGAAAACGCTGATGGAGTGATTCTCACCAAAGGAAAAAATGATCAAGCCAATCTTCTTCTTTTACTCGAAAAGAAAGTAGACTACATTCTAGTCGATGGACTACTGGTGGCCTATCTCAGGTCATATCAAGCCGCAGATGCCGAGAAACATTTAGAGCTGGGAGCTACTCCACTCGTCACAAAGGCGCTCCACTTTGCCATTCAGAAAAACATTGAGGATGCAGAAGGGTTGATGAAAAAATTCAACGAATCCATTTCAGAAATGCAAGTTGATGGCACCTATCACCGAATCCTTAAGCTCAACTGGATTCAAGCAGATGTAGATGGCGACGGAGTACTTGAAATGATTCCGGGAGCCAATGCAGGAAGAGTGATGAAAAACGCTTATTCACTGAACGGTGGCTCAAGTGATTCGTCCAATATTTACTACAACGGAAAGCTCCTTAATTGGGAAGATCTTCCCGACGATGTGAAGCGAACGGGAATCAATAGCCAAGATGTTCAGGATGTCACATTTTTGAGTTTCGGACTCTAAACTTCGGCTACGAAGTACGTATCGAAACGAGCAAGATGCTTCTTGATTTCTTCGAGGGTATCTTCTTTTTCTTCCAGTGTGAGCTTTCCGAATAGCTCCATCAGTGGAAGAAGATAATTGTGAAGCTGCTCATGTGCTTCGCCCTTCATCGTACAATTCTTAAAAATCAGTCCAAATTCATCTCGAAGGTTCGATTGCAAAGTGTCGTAGCTTTGGACAGACGGATCGAACTGACTCACCATCACGCTCAGGTTTTTGATTCCATCAACCGTAGCTTGATTGGCCACCCATCGTTCGCCATTGTTGAGTTGTACTTCAGGAGCTGCAGGCTTTTCGACTTCGGTTACTTCAATTTCTTGTTCTACCTCTTTTGAGGGCTCGGTGCACGAAGCGAGCAGTAGCAGCGCTGCGGAGATAAGTAGTATTCTTTTCATTTCTCTTTCTTTTTTTCAAAATCAGCATAGTAGAAATATCCGTAGATCAAACTAGCGGAAGTTACCAACCCCAATAGTACATCGAAGAAAGTATCACCTTGAATATAGTTATAAATAGAAGCTGTAATCCCTAAAAGTCCTATTATCAATAAAGTGTATTTCGTTGTTTTCATTGAAAAGCGTTTGTATTAATCGCGATATAAAGTCCAAGTGAAAGTCCAAGCAGGGCAGACCAGATGACTGAACTAACAATTAAAACGAAAGACATCTCAAAGAATGAACGCAACCAAGACTTCTTAAGGAATTCTTTGTAGCCATAGATATACAAGAAAAACATCAAAATGTAAATCACCAGAACTACCACCCACCCGGGTAAAATATGGTCGAGCGGAAAAAGAAAACTCAACATATTACTGAGACAAAACATGTAAGTCTGAAAGACGATATGTTCGGCATAGTTGAATTTCCGCTTTAGGTTCATCAGCCATGTAAATAGTGCCGTAAAGGGAATGAATGTCCAAAGAATGAGGTTAAAATAACCTTGAACTTCACCAAGCAACCGCAAGACTGAAACTTTAGCTTCTTCCGGATTGCCACCCTTATCAGCTACCGATTCCGAATACCCCTGTGTGAAGTCGGTGCTTGCCTGTTGTGTAAACTCTGCTAAACCGATAAGAAACAGAGCTAAAGCCGTGGTAACAATCAATATTCGAAACGGTGGAACGTAGTGATAACGATTGGCACCTAAGTAGTCAAGAACGGTAGCACCCGGATTTGTAAACAGCTGCTTAATCGTATAAATCCCACCACGCTCGATATTGAAGGCCTCAACTGCCGAGTGCAGTATTTGCTTCATGGTGATACGTTTTACCGTTCTTACTTCTGTAATATCTAGTGGTTCTTCTTCCGTAGGAAACTCGTTCATCACATTGGCTTTAAGCGCCTAAACTAAAAAATAAAATTCCAGAGACATCCATTTTGAAAACAAAAAACCCTCGAATAATTTCGAGGGTTCCTTTGATGTCTTATGATATAGGAATACTAGCTTCTACCTCTCTTTGGGTAGCCACTGCCCTTTTTAGGATAACCCCCACCCTTCTTCGGATAGCCGCTTCCTTTCTTTTTTCCTTTGAACTTTCCTCCACCTTTGGAACCAAAACTCTTCTTCTCTTTAAATGGTTTATCTTCATAGGATGATTGAACGTGTTGGTCAGTAACAATCACATCTACCTGTCGTCCGCTAAAGTTCATGCCGCTGAGAGACATAGCCACCTCAGTGGCATACTTCTGCTCGACATCCACTGTGCTGCGCTCAGCATCAATCGAAATTCGACCAAAATTCACTTTGTCATTACCCATCACCTCATTGATGACTCCCATCAATCGATTGGGCTTTAATTCTTGACTAGAACCAACATTAATTTCCAAGGTGGTAAATCCCGATTCGGTCTTTCCGCCACTATCTCTGCGCGAACTGCGTTCAGGACGGTCACGGTAGCTATCGCGACTGCCGCGATCACTCCTCTCGTAGCGATCACCTCGGTCTCTGCGGTCATCTCTATCTCTATCTCTGCGGCCACTGCGTTCTCTTCTTCCTCCACGGTCGTCTCTGTCATTTCCTCTTGAAGAAGGAGAGGCATTTATATCTCCACCTTTCTCCGTTTCCACTTCGATAGATTTCAATGCATAACGCGTAAGCTGAGAAATGAGCTGATCTCGGTCCATCTCTGCTAGCAATACATTCATTTCAGCAACGAGATTGTCAAAATCCTTGTGCTCCGTGTTGGCATAGTGAATATCTTCTCCCACTCCCAAAACTCTTCCTCTGACGATTTCGTCCATGGTTGGAACTTTCTTGAGCTCGAACTTCTTGCCCACCATTTTCTCAATCTCTCTCAGCCTGCGGTTCTCGCGACTGTGAAGGATAGAAAGACAAATACCGCTTTTTCCTGCTCGTCCCGTTCTACCACTTCGGTGAACGTACACTTCAGGATCATCCGGCAGTGTGTAGTTGATTACGTGAGTAAGGTCATCTACATCGATACCACGTGCAGCCACATCAGTAGCTACTAACATACGCAGACTCTTTGAGCGAAAGTTGCGCATCACAGAGTCCCGTTGAGCTTGAGAAAGGTCACCGTTTAGTGCTTGTGCCGGATATCCATGTCGGCTGAGCTTGCTAGCCAATTCGTTGGTCTCGCGTCGTGTTCGACAGAATACCACTCCGTAAAATTCGGGATGTGCATCGGCTAGTCGCTTCAAGGCCTCGTATCGATCCGAAGCTTTCACCATATAATACTCGTGAGTAACGTTCTTGGCGCCTTCATTTCGTTTTCCAATACTGATGCGCTTGGCTACACCCATGTATTTTCTGGCGATGCTTTCTACTTTCGGAGGCATTGTAGCCGAAAACAACCACGTTGATTTTTCTTTCGGCATTTCTTTGAAGATGCTCTCCAAGTCGTCCTTGAATCCCATGTTCAACATTTCATCCGCCTCATCGAGAACGAACCATTCGATATTTTCCAACTTGAGAATACCTCTCTTGATCATATCCACTACTCGACCCGGAGTTCCAACCACGACTTGCGACCCCTTGTTCAGAAATCTAGCTTGAGTGCTTATAGGTGCTCCGCCGTAGACAGGAGTGATAAACAGATTGTCAATGTACTTGGCGTAATCTTGTATGTCTTTAGTGATCTGCAAGCAGAGTTCTCGCGTAGGACAGAGAATTAATGCTTGAGTAAATTTCGAAGATGTATCAACGTGATGTACCAACGGCAACCCAAAACCAGCCGTTTTACCCGTTCCCGTTTGTGCGAGTGCCACCAAGTCGCTTGCATCTTCCTCTAGTAAAGCCAATGTTTCTACCTGAACGGGCGTAGGCTTAGTAAAGCCCATATCGTCAATAGCCCGCAATATTTCAGGCTTTAAGCCCGATTCCAAAAAATTTTCCATGAAATTGTTGTGATGTGTTCCTGCGGGACTGGCTGAGGAAAGATGAAGTAATTAAGTATGTATGCCCGCTATTAATCAGGCCGCAAAGATAACTCAATTTTTCGAGCCTTTGATTTTTAAGAGCGACTCTATTTTCGCCTTTGATTCAGCCAGTTTGTCGTCTGCTCATTCATGAACGCTTTGAAGAATATTATGAACTATATACATGAAGGTCAGCCAATCTGGAAATTCATCATTACTTTACAAAAGTATCCAATCCATAGATTCACGCTTTTCAAAGTTTTTGAAATCAAGTAATGGTATCAAACTATGAGAAGCAACGTCTGCATAATCCGCCTTATTCGGCATAGACAAATTCATAAAACGAAAAACCTTAAACAAAAAAACCCCGCTCGAAAACGAGCGGGGTTCTATAGTTTAATGGTTGCTATTTAACTCATCTGGCTATGATCAACTTCTTGACTTCCACCTGTGCTCCGCTGGTATAGCGATAGAGGTAGACCCCATTGGGTAATCCACTTCCATCAAACTCAGTGCGGTATTCTGCATCAGCATCCATCATTCCGTTGAAAAGCATAGCTACTCTCCTTCCGGTCATATCATATACTTCCAGCGTTGCAGCAGCTTCTTTCGAAGAACTGAACACTGCGTATGATGTTCCCTCGGTTGGATTGGGTGCAATTTCAAGATTCAAATGAGATTGCATCTCTGTGCTTGTGCCTGTCCAAATACCGGCTACATTAATCGGCATACAGCCCGAAGCCATATCGCCTTGATTCACAAAGAATGACTCTCCATCCAGTAAGAGCTGAACTCTCTGACCGGTGTCATTGGCATCAGCATCACCTACGATTAGCCTCTGACGACCATCAACCGATAGGAAGAAGTCTCCGTCGCTGCGTAGCGCTAGTCCTGAAGATCCCTCAGGCACAAAGCCCAAGTTGACATTCTGACCATCGATGATCACTTCGAAAGCTCGATTGGGCCCCGAAGAAACCAAGTAGAGCATGCCATTCTCACCGAAGGCTATGTCACCATCGCCGATATTGGCACCCGAAACCGCTACCCCTACTCCATCTTGTGGGTGGTACGTGTACACTCGATTCATCAATTCGCTTGAAGCGAAAAGTGAGCCATCGTTGAAACCAGCGCCCGTAAATCCTGAAACGGAATACTGCGTTTCAATAACTTCGCTTGGCACGACTTCAGTGGCATTCATGTCTAGCGTTTGGTAGGCTGCATCATTTCTGTGCACCATATAGAGCAATCCGCTTACCTCATCGTAAGCCAAGCTCACTTCCACTTCGAGAGAAGCAATGAGACTCAAGCTGGCTTCATCAGCATCGTCAGCAACCATAAAGCTGTAGATGTCCGATCCACCGCCTTCATTGGCAGAAGCCAAGAAGTACACATAGTCGCAGCTCACCACATCGGGTACGCAGTTGCAATTCTCGTCATACGTTCCCGCTTGTCCGTCTGCATCGCAGGAAGTTCCCGGCTCAGCAGGTCCATTCGGCACGCCTTCGCAGTCCGCACAAGTCTCATTGTCGTTATCGGGATTGTCGTCGCAGACTCCGCATTCATCCTCGGTTGAATTTCCGTTTGGAACTCCGGCACAATCCGCGCAAGTGCTATTGAAGTCAGGATCGTTGGGAAGACGGCAAACACCGCATTCGTCGAGAATGGATTCTCCATTCGGAACACCGGCACAATCGGTACAGGTGCTATTGAAATCGGGGTCATCCGCCTCACGGCAAACACCGCATTCATCAACTATACCTGTTCCACCCGGAACACCAAAACAATCCTCCGTACAAGCTTCTTCGCCCGTAGTACCACCAACACATTCGCCGCAATTGTCGAGGAATGCCTCTCCGTTAATCACACCCGCACAGTCGGTACACGTCTCGTTGTCGTTCGTTGGGTCATCATCACAAACGCCGCATTCATCCGTAGTAGCTGAACCACCGGGAACACCTGCGCAGTCAAGCACACATGGGCCTTCATCATCGAATACAGTCACGAAAATTGAGTTGGAAATGGCCTCGCATCCGTCTACGGTCGTTCCGGTTACGAAATAAGTTCCCGTTCCTTCTACTATCAGAGAAGGTCCCGTATCCCCCGTATTCCAGAGGTATGATTCGAATGCGTCATTCGCACTAAGCGTAACGGAGCTGCCCGCGCAGATTTCGGTTTCACCATCAGCCACAATCATCAAAGTTGGGACATCTTTCACATCTATGACCACTTCATTTGATTCTGCCGAGCATCCGTCCGCAGTGAGGGCGGTAACGAAAAAAGTCCCGTCTACTGTTACTTCAATCGATTGACCGATTTGTCCATTGGACCATAGGTAATTGGCAAAACCGGGACTTGCCTCAATGATGAGGGACTCACCTTCGCAAATCGTTGCATCACCGTTGGCAGAAGCAGTTAATTGAGGTACAATAAAATTGGAGAGATTTACACTTTCTGACACACCAATACAACCGTTGGCATCAAAGCCAAGAACGAAATAGTTGCCTGTTTCGGCAGTAGTAATCGTTGATTCAGTGCCAACCACAGCTCCATTCAAAATCCATTGATATTCGGCTAGTCCTGCGGTAGCTGAGAAAGTAACTTCCTCTCCGGGACAAACGGTTTGGTCTGCTTCGCTAATCTCAACAGTAGGTTCACTTCCGCAAAAATCACCAAGAGTGTATTGAGCGCAACCCGTCGAACGACTGAGCCTGACGTAGTAAGTTCCTGCTTCGGTAATCTCAAAATTCAATGTATTTTCTCCTTCGCCATATGCGGAATTTGTTAACTGAGATCCGCCGCCATTGTAGAGGTAGATAAAACCTGACATGGTTCCGACGACATTAAACTCAGCTTGAAAATCAAAAGGAACTTCAGCTACTTCCAGCTGATACCAGTCTTCAGTATCAACACCCGTATCTGCATCGATGTATCCTAAGTGGCCTTCATTAACAGTTCCGTTTGCCGATGGTATTGCAGAAGCGAGAGCTCCATTCGGTTCATCATCGTTGGCGTATATATTTGGTGCCACCGACACATTGCCCGTATACGAACCACATGAAGTAGACCTGAAG
The DNA here is from genome assembly GCA_027214385.1 of Cryomorphaceae bacterium 1068. NCBI lineage: Bacteria > Pseudomonadati > Bacteroidota > Flavobacteriia > Flavobacteriales > Cryomorphaceae > Cryomorphaceae bacterium 1068. The sequence goes on from JAPVXR010000010.1 coordinate 91,387, forward strand.
ATGCGAGCAAAAATAGTGTCTGCCGCAAAACAAGTGGCTGAGATGGATTGACTTCCCTCGGCAAAACTGGAGTTAACCAATTGGGATCCATCCTTTTCGTATAAATAGAAAAAGCCCGTTCCTGTTCCGACGAAGTCCAGACTGAAAGTAACCGTTCCATCGTTGGGCAAGGCTATTGCAAACCAGTCTTCAGGATCTGTTCCGCTGGCAACGTTGATGTACCCGATTCGACCGGTAAAATCATCTCCATTGTTGTAGATCTCACCTTCGGGAACAGTCAGTTGCGTATTGTTAGGCTCCAGATCACCTGCGTAAACAGTCGTTTGATAACTTACCGAACCAATGTAAGAACCACATCCTGTTGATCGGAAGACGCGGACTGATACCGTGTCAGCCGCCCTACAATCGACGGTGAATTCGTGGATACCTTCACTCACCGAAACATTAGTTATTTGCGATCCATCAGACTCATACAGGTACATAAATCCGGTGAATGATCCTTCAAATTCCATGGTAAGCGTAAATGATCCGTCTTCGGGCATTACTACGTCGAACCAATCTTCGGGGTCGGTACCACTTGTAACATTGATGTATCCGATACGGCCGGTGAATTCTTCGTCGGCATTGAAGGTTTCCTGAACGTCTACCTGCACATTATTGGGCTCCAAATCACCATCATATACCGTAGTTTCGAAACTCATAGACCCGATATACGATCCACAACCCGTGGATCTGAAAATACGCACGCCATAGGTATCGGCAGCACGACAATCAACTGTGAACTCATTGACACCTTCGCTTACTGCAATATTTGTTATTAGCGATCCATCCGACTCGTAGAGGTACATGAAGCCAGTGAAGGAGCCATCAAAAGTCATGGTAAGTGTATATGATCCGTCTTCGGGCATTACCACGTTGAACCAATCTTCTCCATCGGTTCCATTTGTGGCATTAATGTAACCGATCCGACCGGTGAATTCTTCGTCAGTATCAAATGTTTCCTGAACGGTGACTTGTGTATTGTTTGGCTCTGCATCACCCGGATAAAACGTTGTTTCAAAACTCATCGATCCCGTATAGGATCCACATCCTGTGGACCGAAAAAGTCGGACGCTAAAGGTGTCCGCAGCTCTACAATCAATCGTGAGAACCTCGGTACCTTCACTTACACTGGTATTAGTAACCAATGATCCATCGGATTCATAGATGTACATAAAGCCGGTGAACGACCCTTCAAAATCCATGGTGAGTGTATACGAACCATCTTCAGGCATCACCACGTCGAACCAATCTTCTGAATCAGTCACCGGATTGGTATAGCCGATATGCCCTGTAAACTCTTCGTTAGCCGCAAAAGTCTCCAAGACAGTGGCCTGCGTATTATTTGGCTCCATATCACCGATCTGTAGGGGCGGTGTGAATTCTACCGAGAGGGTATAATCCCCTGTATTGGACGAACTCACGCGAACGTAAATTAGCCCTGACCCGACGCAATCTGCGTTTAGGACTGCAGTTCCATTGACGGATACATTTGTAATCTGAGACCCATTAGATCGGTAGAAATAAAGAAATCCCGTCATGCCTTCACTATAAGTTACATTGGCTTCGAGAGATCCGTTGTCAGGCAGATCAATTGCATAATAATCATCTGCGTCGACAGCCGGTTCCGTATTCAGGGTTCCCGTTACTTCTGTCGCCAAATCCAGAGGAGTGGCGGTGGCAGTTGAGTTGTTTGGTTCTACATCGGCAAATGCTGCCGTAGCTGTAAAGCACAGGAAAAGGAGGCCGATGAGCCTCAGTCCCTCTTTGGTTTTAAGTAAGCAATACTTCATTGAATTTTGGTTTAGTGCCCTCGGAGCTAAAGAGTTTAAGGTAGGTTTAGATTGATTATTTATACAACTCGTCGAGCGGGTTTGCATGTTCATCGATCTAAATTGAAAAGGTGAACACAATTTCAGAGATCAAATATTTAGAGGTCAGATATCAGAGAAAAATTGGGAAATAGACATGGTCGATTGGGAGTGACCAGTGGGCAGCTTTTCAGTGGGTAGTGATCAATTAGGAATGATCAATTAAAAATGGTCAGGCCTGAGTTGTCTTGATACTTGGTACTTAATACTTCGTACGAAATTAGCTGATTTAAACGCTGAGCCGCGGAGGTTGCAGAGAGAGTTTGATCGATCACCGTTAACTTAGGAATGATCAATCAAGAATGGTTGGGCCTATGGTATCAGGTCTTTTCTTGATACTTCGTACTTAATACTTTGACCAACTTTTATCATACTCATCGGTATTTTTCGATCTTCGTTGACTCGTTAGAATGAAAAGTCAATTCAATTTTTTTATAGCGTTCTTTTTGGTCGCCATTGCCCATCAAATTACTTTTGGTCAAGCCAGTGTTGACTCGCTTGATGGTGGCCTCAGCTTGAGTGTCAATGGACATTATGGATTTGTGATTCCCGAGTATTCGAGCTTCATTCTCCTCACGGATGAGCCCGTTAGAAGCGGTGAAATATCTCTTGAAAAAAGGCTTGGCGCCAAAAATTCTTGGAACGCGATATACAACTATCCTACGGTAGGGCTTACATTGTTTTACACAACACTCGGAAGCAGTGAGGTTCACGGTAGTGAAATTGCCCTCTTTCCATTCATTCGGCTGCCCGTTTTTCAATCACCCAAGTTCAATGCAGGAATTTCTTTGGGTTTAGGTTTGGGGTATGTCACCAAAACCTACGACGAAGAGACCAACCCTTACAACGTGGTGGTCGGTTCAAATCTGAACGCTCATTTTCAAACGAAAGTCGATCTGCGTTATCAGCTCTCTGATGCGCTGGGAATCCAAACGGGATTGGCTTTCGGCCACTTATCCAATGCCAATACGGCCGAGCCGAATATCGGGATCAACAATGGAACAATTTACTTGGGATTGAACTACGTGCTTAAAAGAGAAAGATTAGCCGGAAATACAGAAGAATTCTCGCCGTCTAAAAAGGTCTTTTACGAAGTAGCCCTTGCTCCGGGGTTCAAATCGACCAGAGCCCTGAAAGACTCTCGGCATTTCACCCTATCAGCCACGGGAGATCTATGGAAGCCCCTTTCAAGAATCATATCAGTCGGAATCGGGCCCGATATTTTTTACGACGGATCAGCAGAAACGGAGCTCACCATCGACGATAGTAAAACGTATGAACCCATCATGCAATGGAGCACGGGAATCCACGGTTCATTCTCTTTGCGTTACGATCGACTGCGCCTTATTCTTCAAGCCGGTGTCTACGTCGGCCTTGCCAATGAGGTAGAAGACGAGCCAATTTACAATCGAGCTATGGTACGTTACGATGTCTCGGAAAAATTCATTGCCTACTTTGCCATGAAGTCGCACTTGCACATTTTAGATCACCCCGAATTTGGATTCGGCTATCGCTGGGGAAAATGAGAAGACTCTACTATATCTTGCTATTGATTGTCTTTTGGGGTTGCTCAAAAGACGAGGAACTAATCAGGACATTCGATTTAGACGCATTCAATAAAATTGAGTTCAATGATAGTTTTAAGGTTCGTTTTCACACCTCTGATGAATTCAAAATTGTAGCCAATGGATCAGAGCGTTTTATAGAAGATCTTGAAGTAATCTCCACGGGAGACTCAGTAGTGATTGAAAACAAAGTAAAGGCGGCTTGGCTATGGCCTGAATCCAATAAAGTGATATTGGACGTTTATTGCGATTCTCTAGCACAAATCAAAGCGAGTGAGAGTTGTACGATTTCTTCGATCGACACCCTCCGCTCAGATAACCTTCTTCTCATAGTCAGTAGCAAACTAAATATAGCAGATCTTAAATTGAACTGTCGTGAGTTTTCATATTATAACAACTTCCCTTGCGGAGGAGTGATGACCTTTTCGGGAAAGGCGGATAAATTGGATATCTTTAATTACGCATTGATGCAAGTCGAGGCCTCAGATCTCAGCGCAACCAGAGTCTTTGTTGAAAATCATTCAGGAGCGTCTTGTGCGGTGAAAGCCTTGGATGAATTCTCCTACTCCATCTACAATCGAGGTGACATCTTTCTTTCCGGAGCTCCGGAGGTTATTACTCTTATCGAAAACTCAGGCGAAGGCGAGTTGATCGTTGTGCCATAGACACTTAAAAATTTCTTTTACTTTTAGTCCAAACCAAACTTATCAAGTATGAATCCTATTTTGCGGAATATTCTCGCCTTTGTACTCGGAGCAATAATCGGAGGAATTGTCAATATGGCTATAGTCACCATTTCACCATCCGTTTTTCCACTTCCCGAAGGATTCGACCCAAATGACGTAAACACCTATGCAGAGCATATAGATGATTTCAGTTATGGAAATTTCTTTATGACATTTTTGGCTCATGCACTAGGTACTTTGGTAGGAGCATTAATAGCGGTGAAAGTAGCAGCTACGCACAAAGTCAAACTCGCATATGCCATTGGTGTATTTACCATGTTGGGCGGAATAGCGGCGGTATTTATGATTCCTGCACCTACCTGGTTTATTGCTGTGGACTTACTTTTGGCATATATACCAATGGCATGGCTAGCTTCAAAAACCGCTTGATTCTTGATTGCAAGTAATTTCTTTCAAGACAGGCTGAATTCATAATTTCGAGCCATGAACGGAAAAAAACCCGTCAATTGGGTCGTACTCCTCGTGCACCTTCTGGTGATCGTGCTTTATCATAACTTGGTGTACATTGGTCACTACGGTTACGACGATATGGAATATGCCAGAGCTGCCGTAAATCTATTGAACGGCGAACCTGATTTTTCCAATCACTTCTCTCATCGTGTTTCCGTTACCGGCCCCACTGCTGTTGCTTTTGCAATATTTGGAGTAACCGATACTGGCGCTACTCTCCCCGCTTTAGTTTTCAGCTTTCTGCTTGCCTTTTTGGTCACTTCATTGCTTTGGAAAAAGGGACCCATCGCTTTGTCCATCGGTTTGTCGTTGGCACTGTTACCTCAGTGGTTTCTGTTTTATACCGATAAGCTCATGCCCGATATGACGGTGGCATTTTTTGTTTTCGCCACCGTTGTTTTCTACTGGCGCGGCATCAATAGTTTCGGCAGGCGAAAAGCAGCTTACGGAGCGGTCTTTTCACTCTCCCTACTTTTGGGTTTTTTAGCCAAAGGAACGATTGTACTAGCGCTTCCATGGGCGCTGTTCATTTTCGCCATAGATCTTTTTCGAAGAAGAGAAAAGTCTTTTTGGCTGGCTGCCGTTGGGTCAGGAGCCCTTTTCCTTGGAGTATATTTTCTTGCCACTTGGTGGCTCACCGGATCATTTTTCAGCCGATTTACAGCAATTGCCGGAAACGCTTATATGAACGCTTGCAGCTATGCGGAACTGCCAAGCAGCTTTCTTCTCGAAAGGGTCACCAAAGGATTTTGGGAGATGGGAATTCAATATGGGCTATTGCCCGGAATGATTTTTCTAATTGCCGGTTTGATTGGCAAAAAGTTCAGACTGATCGGCGAAAACTACTCCCTTTTGCGGTATTCATTATTGACCGGGATAGTCTTTTTGCTCTCAGCAAACTTCATGACCATATCTCCCACTGCCTACAACCCGATGTGCTTGGACGTGCGACATTATCTTTTTCTCACACCGATACTCGCTCTTGTGGCTGCTCTTGTTTTCTCCAAATACATCTCTGCAGGTCGGTACAATATTGTGCTTCCCATGTTGGCAATAGCTTTCGCACTCTTAGCTTACCAAATTGATAATAAAGAATTTGAAAAGCTTTGGCTTCCGATTGCAGGCGTTATTCTTCTTGGGTTCGTTCCAATCATTCGCCGAAAAGCAGGATTTCTATTTCCTATTTTGACTTTTGGCGTTATGCTCATTCTGCCGTGGGAAATGTTTTCTTTCTCTGATCAAGTGAAGTATCGCGAACAAAGAGAGTGGATAGTGGAACAATTGGAGAAGCTTGAAAACGGATCAACCATTTATACCAGCCCCGTTCAAGAGCGCCTCACGCGGTTTTACCTGCGATTTGATTCATCCGAAATTAAAGTTCGACGCTACTCAGATTTGGAAAAAGCCTATGAAGCCACCAATCAGAATTATCTTCTTTTCAATCCATATACCTTACAGCTTTCGGGAATGAACAATGACCAATTGCCCTACACTGCTCTATACCCTACCGAAACAAGTCGACTCCTGGAACGTGACGAAAAGACAGGGATGGAACTCTACCAAATAGAAGAGGTGATCTCCCCGAGAAGTCAAGGAACAGCTATCGTATCTATCCTTGAAGTTTTTGATAGCGCCTCACCGTCAGAATTGGAGTTCAAGACAGAAAATTTCGTAGAAAAAACAGGTAGGTCAGCTTACAAACTCGAAGAATATTCAGGCACTTTTCGGGTGCCCTTTGACTCCATTTCTGCTCTGGCCGAAAAGTACACCTTCGCATTGATTGATCTCGATGCTTATGCTGAAGCCAATTCCAATCTGCGTATTGTCATTTCCATTGAAAAAAACGGTATAGAATTATTCCGAGACGATGTATATCTGTTGAAACAAGGATTCATTTTCGGAACATGGAATACGGTGAATGCGGAAGTGAGACTACCTCTGATAGAAGAGAAGGGCTGCGAACTACTTACCTACATCTGGAATCCGGAAGGTGATACGATGTATATCGACAACCTACACCTTTCGATAATCTCCATGTAGGAAAGTATAAAAAAAGCCACCCTTGGAGAGAGGTGGCTTTAAAGTTGTATGTTAAACTTTTACAGTCTTATTTTGATTCCAGCATTGATAACGAAGGAATTGTGTTTGGTGTCACTAAATGAGTCCAGCGCTTCATCCACGTCATGGACATCAGTAAGACCTATTTCATATCCTAAGTCGACGAACAAGAAGGCAATATCAATACCCGCACCCACACGAGCTGCCCAAGCCATACTTTTCCAGTCTACCGCGTCATCAACGAAGCTTTCTGAATACTCGGTTTTTGTGTGAAAGGTCATAGAAGGACCCGCAAAAACTCGAAAATTTAAGAGATTCTCTGTCTCTGGATCGATAAATCTATATCCCACAAAAAGCGGAATCTCCACGCCTGCAATAGTTTGATCGATCGACACATCTCCTGCGTCGTCCACGTATTCAACCACTTGCTGTCCGTAGGTAATACCAGGATAGAAATGGAATTTCTCACCGATCAAAATGTGACCACCGAACTGATAACCTGCCTTAGCGGAAGTCGTCACTCCATCGGGCTCTTCTTGCACATTCCCAAAATTCAATCCAACCATTGGACGAATTTCGAATTGAGCGAACGCATCGGCTCCAATTAACAGCACCGCAAACGCCGCAAAAATTAACTTTTTCATAGGGATATTTATTGGTTTATGCAGAGCAATGTACTTTTTTTTTTTAAAAAGTCTCTCGTTCGCCTTCTTTAATGGCTTGACGCAATATATGAGCTGATTCCAACAAAAGCTCTTCTTCTTTTTGATCAGTATTCATTGTCAACACCTTATCAATTCCAGCGTCCGATATGACTACCGGTAACGAAAGCGCAATGAGTCCAAACGGACTTTCCATCTCTTGCACCATGCTCAACGTAACGACCCTTCTTTCTCCTCTCAAAATCCACTTGAGCAAGGTGGCCGTAACCAATCCGATGGCATGATTCGTGGCTCCTTTTCGCTGAATGATTTCTTGTGCGGCAGATCTTACCTCATCTTCAATTTCTTTTTCGTATTCCGTTTTCCAACCGTCCCATTCGCGAATAGCAATGCCGCCAATGGTGGCTCGGGACCAAAGCACAACTGAAGAATCTCCGTGTTCACCCACGACTTGGGCATGAATGGTTTTTGGTTCAAGGTTCAACTTATTCCCGATGATCTCTCGTAAGCGAGCCGAATCGAGAAATGTACCCGTTCCAATCACCCTTTGTTTTGGCAGGCCCGTATACTTCTGGTAGAAATAGGTCAATACATCTACCGGATTAGCCACGATAATCAAGATTCCATTGAATCCTTTTAGCTCATGAGAGATAGACCTGGCAATTTTCAGGTTGTCCTGAAGCAGCTCCAACCTTGATTGGCCTTCACTGCCACCTTTTCCAGCTGTAACAACAATCGCATCGCAGTCCTTCATTTCAGCAATGCTCGCCGCGTGAATATCAGCCGACGGAAAGAATGAAGTACCGTGGTTTAAGTCCATGGCTTCGCCCTCAGCGATGTCTTGATTTATGTCATTGAGCAAAAGCTCTCGACAAACTCCTTTTTGCAAAATGGAGATGGCCACACTGGCTCCTACCCAGCCCATGCCTATAATTCCAACGGAGTTCTTCATGATATACCAAAATAGGTCTGATCAAAGTTCGGAAAGAACATTGTCAAATCGGAGTGATCTACTTCTTTTTCTTCGGTGGAACACAAGTCTTGCAGAAATCAGCAAGTGCATCTATTTCTTCCTTGACCAATTGATGCTTATCAAGAAGCACATCAGCCTTGCGACCCATGTCGGATTGCTTCATAACTGAGGCATAAACATCGCTCATCTCTCTTTGTAAATCTTGCCAAATCACTTGAAAAAAATCACCACTTGAACCAAACTTTTTTCGGTCAAAAAGCTCTTTCCTGAATTTACGGGCATAGAGTTCATTCAAGTCAAAATTGAATTGAGCAACTCGTATAAGCTGATTAACCAAATCATCATTTGGAGCAATTATCGCAGCTGCCTTTCTATCAAATACACAAGTCGCGTATTGATTGAAGTTTTTCTTGAAGGCGAACTCAGCATTACTCATTTGGTAACTGAATTGGATACTCGCTCCCGGATAGACTGAGTATGATGTCAATTCAGGATTCACTTCTGATTCGGGAGAAAGAAAGTCTGCCAAGGTGAGTTCATAATCCTCAGACCATTCAAAAGTATCTTGCGCTGAAAGTGGAACTTTCAAAGCCAAAATCAGCAACATTAGTAGAAATTGTTTTTTCATCACTCAAGCTATTAATACAGCGCGAAAACAACCCGAAAGACAAGAGCCACAAAAAGTAAAAACAAAGTTCCTCCGAGTGTCTTTATTCACGCTGTTACTATTGACAATTGAAAGCCAATTCTGAAGCTTTGGATATAGGCAAAACAAAGATGGTTCCCTCTCAAATTAGTGACCGAAAGCTTAGAATTCTTAAAGTAGGAACCCTACCTTTATATCTACTCTAAGCCATGAAATACCTTGCTCTTGCATTGATTCCATTTTTGATTTCCTGCTCGGAAAAAAAGGAAGGGATGCATCCTGAATATGTTGTTTTAACTCAATCCGTTTACGCGTCGGTCATCGTTGAACCTGAAGATTTGTACAACGTCTACCCTACGGTAGCGGGCATCCTCGATTCTCTTTTGGTGGATGAAGGTAGTATTGTGAATGAAGGACAAGTTATCGCACATATCGTTTCTCAAAGTCCTGAAATAGCCAGCGAAAATGCTCGATTAAGTATGGAGCTGGCCGAATCAAAATACCAAGGCAGCGCCACATTGCTTGGTAACATTGAGCAAGAAATCTCACTGGCCAAAGCGCAATTGAGCTTGGACTCGGTGAATTTCATCCGTCAACAAAATCTTTGGAATCAGAATATTGGATCGCAGTCTGAATTCGAAAACAGAAAGCTCAAATACGAACAGAGTCGAAACAACCTTGACTTATTAAACCAGCGATACGAACAAACGCAAGTAGAATTGCGCAATGCTTATCGCAGGTCTAAAAACGCATTGGAGCAAGCCAATACCAATCTCCAAGACTACACCATCCGTTCGCGAATGGACGGAATGGTTTATGAAATCTTGAAAGAGGAAGGCGAATTTATCAGTTCGCAATCTGTCCTTGCCAAGCTCGGAAGAGCCGAAAGTTTCGTTCTAAAAATGCAGGTAGACGAAGTTGACATCGCTCAGGTGTCAATGGGCCAAGCTTGTATCATTTCTTTGGATGCTTATCCTGAGCAAACCTTCGATGCCCGCATCACGAAAATATTTCCCTTTAAAAATGAGCGCACCCAGACATTTGAAGTGGAAGCCAAGATGGATAACCCCCCGAAGGTGCTCTATGCAGGTTTGGCAGGTGAGGCAAACATCGTACTCGAAATCAGAGAAAATGTCTTGAGCATTCCCATCGAATACCTTTTGGAAAATGACAGAGTAAAAACCTCGGACGGCGAAATCGAAGTGAAAACGGGAATCCGCAATATGGAGCGTATCGAAATCATTTCGGGCATTGATACGACCACCACTCTTTACAAACCATAACTGTGAAGGTCAACGTCATTTTCGACATAACGCGAACGCACCTTCTATCTCGGTTAAAGCAGAGCAGCATCGCGGCACTCGGCGTTACTTTTGGAATCGGGACTTTCATCGTGCTGATGAGCTTTATGACGGGACTTAACGGATTGCTGGACGGGCTCATTCTCAACCGCACTCCACACGTGAGAATTTACAATGAAATTGAACCTTCGGAAGTGCAGCCCATCGAAGCTGACGAAGCTTTCTCCAGCGCCTGGAATATCATCAAATCGGTAAAACCGAAGGGTAGCGAAGAGCGGATTCACAATGCCTTACCGATCATCTCCACGCTTGAAAAGGATTCGAGGGTTCGCGGCATTTCGCCCCAAGTGAATGCTTCGGTATTTTACCTCGCGGGCTCCATTGAGTTAAACGGAGTGGTGACGGGAATTTTACCCCTCGAAGAAACAAGGCTTTTCAATTTCGATGAGTACATCGTGTCGGGAAGCCCGGAAGCATTGGCAAAAAACAGAAACGGAATACTACTCGGCGCGGGTGTTGCCAAAAAAATGTCGCTTTCCATCGGAGATAAAATTCAGGTATCAACGGCCAGAGGGGTTTTGGTGCCACTGAAAATCGTCGGAATATTTCAAAGCGGCCTGGCAGACGTGGACAACATTCAAAGCTACGTCAACCTCAGCATGGGTCAACAACTTTTGGGCGAAGGCAAAACTTACATTACCGACATCAATCTGAAGCTCCACAACATCGAAGATGCCGTGCCGATGACCAATGAAGTACGGCGTTCATTTGACGTTTCGGCGATTGACATCAAAACCGCCAACGCCCAATTTGAAACGGGTACATCCATTCGAAACCTCATTACCTATGCGGTTTCCATCACTCTTTTGATCGTAGCAGGATTCGGGATTTACAATATTCTAAACATGATGATCTACGAGAAGATGAATGATATCGCCATCCTTAAAGCCACTGGATTTTCGGGTGATGATGTTAAAAACATCTTCATCTCTCAAGCTATGTTGATTGGTTTAGTTGGTGGCTCATTGGGCCTACTCCTAGGGTACAGTTTATCCGTTGTCATCGATCATACTCCATTCGAAACGGAGGCACTTCCGACCATCGATACTTTCCCCGTGAATTTCGATCCAATGTTCTATTTGGGTGGAATAATCTTTGCTATGGTAAGCACATTTTTGGCGGGTTATCTACCTGCTAGAAAAGCGCGACGAATCGATCCGGTAGAAATAATCAGAGGACAATGAGTTTGGTTCTGGAAGCAAAATCGATCAATAAGCACTTCTACAATCCGGTAGATTTTCACGTATTGAAAGACGTTTCTTTCGGTATCGACAAAGGTGAATTTGTATCCATCATGGGCAAGTCGGGCTGTGGAAAGAGCACCTTGCTTTACATTCTTTCTACCATGGATACCGACTACTCAGGAGAGCTTTTTTTGGGTGGAGATAAAGTGACGGATCGCGACCACGACGAGCTGGCACGCATTCGAAATGCGGAAATTGGCTTTGTCTTTCAATTTCATTACCTACTGCCCGAATTCAGCGTGTTGGACAACGTAATGCTCCCCGCCAGAAAACTTGGGAAGAAATCTACTTCGGCAATTAGAGAAGCGGCCATGGCAAAGTTGGACTTACTAGGCATCGCATCCGAAGCATACAAAAAAGCCTCAATGATTTCGGGAGGACAAAAGCAGCGTGTGGCCATCGCTCGAGCTTTGATCAATGACCCCATTATAATCATGGGCGATGAACCAACGGGAAATCTGGACAGCAAGAATTCCGAAAACGTCTTTGACATTTTCAAGGACCTCAGTCACTCGCAAAACCTTTCACTCCTGGTAGTAACCCACGACCATGATTTTGCCGCCAAGACCGATCGAATCATCACGATGGAAGATGGCAGAATCATTTCTCACGGAAAATAAGCTATACACCCAATCGCCTCAAAACCTCCTCACGATAAGTCTTCCCGATAGGAATCAGCTTTTCGCCAATAAAAACCGAATGCCCTTCGAGGCGCTCGACCTTGTTTAAATTGACAATGAAAGAACGATGTATACGCAAGAAGTTGGAAGGCAGAACGGCTTCAGCTTCGGTGAGTGTGAGAAGCGAGACGATCCGATCAGACTGAAAATGAAATGAGGCGTAGTTTCTCATTCCTTCCACAAAGAGAATTCCAGCGGGATCGATGCGGTGAAAACTCCCTTTGCCGTCGCCCTTCAGCGTGATGAACGAAGCCTCCTCCGAGCTTTGACTCGACTTGCCTTTTTTTGAAGCTACCCGCTCTACCGCTTCTTCAAATCGCTCAAACGAAAAGGGCTTGAGCAAGTAGTCGCAGACGTTGTATTTGTATCCGTCGAGGGCGTATTTTGGATAGGCACTGGTGATGACCACATCGAGTGGCTTTGATGCCAAATCGAGCAATTGCAAACCCGTAAGCTCGGGCATCTGAATATCCAGAAAAACGATATCGTAAGATTCTGACTCCAGTAGTTTACGCGCATCGTGTGGATTATCAGCTTTCGCCGAAAGGTCGACCAACGCGGACTTTTCCGCGTAAAGCGAAATCAAATCCAAGGCATGGGCCTCATCATCTATCGCGATGGCTTTGAGCGTTTTCATGAAATGGGAATCTTTAGTTCCACCACGAATCTATTCGATTCATTTTGGATTTCCATCAAATGGCGACTCGGATAAACCAATTCCAATCTCTTTCGGGTATTTCCGAGACCAATACCTGACCCGTCGTGCGCATCACCCGGCATAATCTTGTTCTCAAATTTGATCAGTAATTGATCGTTCTGCGATCCGATAAAGATTTTGCCAGGGTTATCGGGCGATCGCAAGTCGCCATGTTTGAACATATTCTCAGCCAGCGGCATCAAGAGCAATGGTTCGATCCGTTTTTCGAGAATGGTTTCATCCACCTCAAAGTCCACATAGCACTTTCCGCTAAAACGCTTTTTCATGATTCCGTAGATATTCTCTACCATTTCCATCTCTTCGTGCACGGTCGTTTCATCCTCTTCGGAAGCTGAAAAGGCCTTGCGCAAAACGTTAGATAGTTCGGTAGTAATCTCGGCTGCTTCGGGATCGGCACTATACACGCGGCTGTGAATGAAGCCAAGCGTATTGAATAAAAAGTGTGGATTGATTTGTGACCGCAAAAAGGCCAATTCGGCAGTGATCTTTTCTTGTTCCAATACTGCCCGATTGGCTTTGAATTCACTTTGGCGCTTCAGAAGCCAAGCCACCAGACTGAGAAGAATGATAGAAATGGGCCTAAACGTGTTGTCAAGAATGTAATTGACCGTGTAGGGATCTCGGTAATTTCCAGTTCCTGTCAGCCACTTCAAGATTACTTCTTCCAGAAAAAAGCGAGAAAGAATGAATACGGTGACTCCCGCAGGCACCCAGAAAATCAATGACCATGGATTTTTGTCTTGAATCGCCTCCTTCCAAACCTTCGGATAGAAGAAGTAGAAGCAAGCTGCCATAGACAGCACATACGTGACTGAAAGATAGAAGCCGTGCGAATCGAGGGTGTCACTCACCACATCTTCCGAGACGTAGTAGAGTAAAAAGGCCAGCCAAGCGAGTGGATGTAAATAGCGATTCATAAGGTCAAATGTAAACCATCAGAATAGCTGAATACAGAATATGGGACGAAGTTGCTTTTTGAAAGGACGAATGGATCCACGAATCGCGTTCATTCCGTTGATCCCTTAATTCTGTAGTCTCATCCCAAAAAATGGATAAGCAGAAAAGGAACCCTGAGTTTTGGAAGAAATTCTACTCTCATGAAAAACTTCAAAACAATCATTTTCGCAGGGCTTGCTCCCCTTCTTATTCATCAAGCTGTTGCTCAAGACACTTTCACTTCCGAGCATTTCGCTAAGAACACTTACAGTTTTACCATTGAAAAGGGAAAGATGTCCGGCCAAGGCGCCGACCTCTTGAACGAAGCGATAGACGGAAGTCAGTTCTTCCTGCTGGGCGAGTATCATAACGATGCGGGCATCTCTGAAATCACCGCCGCTCTCCTACCCTTGCTGGCAAAAGAAGGCTACAAACACTTCGCGGTAGAAACGGGACCACTTGCCGCCAATAAAATAGAAGAACTCGGGAAATCCAAAGACGTAAAAACTACCCTCAATCAATTTTACACGAGTCATGTTCAGCTCACGGGGGATATTCCCGTTCCATTCTTTCAAGGCATTGAGGATGCTGAATTTCTCGAAATCGCGATGAAAAATGGATACGACCTCTGGGGATTGGATCAAGAGTATTTGGGCGGCTACCTCTTTTTGCTGGAAGAGGCTTGGAAAAATGCTGGCATGCCCGAAAACTTGAGAACCGAATACGAAGCGGGTAGAAAGAAATTGATGGAAGCCTACGCCGAAGTAGGTGATAAAGAAACGAGTGAGGTCTACAATGTCATACTAGCAGATGAACTCATCCAAGACTTGCTCGAAAAACTCAACAAAACAGCTTGCCGTTCTTGCTTCAGCGCCGCCGACGAGATGATTGCCAGCTGCGAGATTTACCGCGACTGGAAAGCTGATCTTCTGGAAAATCTGGAAGGACGCACCGACTTGATGAAAGATCATTTTCGCACCTACTACCAAAATTCGGCTGAGCAGATGCCAAAAGTATTTGTCAAAATGGGCGGTATGCACACCGCCAGAGGACTCACGGGAAATGCCGACTACGAAGTGGGAAATATGCTCTATGAATTGGCAGCTTTCAACGGAAGTCACGACGTAAACGTTGCTTTCGCTACCCGCTACTACCTCGATGAGGAAACGGGAGAGATAGGCGACAATCTAGACTTCGAAAGCACCTGGACGGAGAACATGACACCACTGCTCTCGGTTGGAGATAAAGAAGTCTGGAAGATCATCGACTTGAGACCACTCAAGAAGATGTGGATCAACGAACGGATAAAACCAAACAGACAAATCAGGCAGTACCTCGCTCAAAACGACTTTGTGATCATTATGCCGGCAAAGGGTGAGAATACGCCGAATTACGATGTGTCATTGGCAATAGAGTAACCCGATGAATAAGCAATCAAGGGTTTCCAAGAATATCGACTTTAACCAATTGCATTGTGCAATTGGTTTTTTACATTTAATGCTTAACCAAACTAAAACACGATGAAAAGCCTCATCTTAATTGCCCTAACCTTTTGTTTTGCCATTCAAGGAAAAGGACAGAATGATCCAGAGCTAGTCGGAACTTTTGAATCATCCACTAACCAGTATAGATTAATCTACATTGATCATGGCCTACCAAAATTGGCGGTTGAAACAACTTCTGCAATTGAACTATACAACACCGATTTGTCATTATTTGCAACATTGCCAATTTCAGTAGCAGACACAAATTCATACAATAGAACCCTGATCACAAGAGCTCTATTCGATTGTGACACAACCACCATTGAATACCTATCTGCGGGCCAATCCACTGACGGCGTGTATTCTCGTATCTACCGCGATGATGGTAGTATCTTCTGGGATTTTAATGACCTGGCACCTATATTAAACATATCGTTAGGGGAAAACGAATCATGGGTGGTATCCGACGAAAACGGTAGTTACATGCTGTTTGCAGAGAGTATTTTTTCATCTGAATACTCACTCTTCCATTTATGTGGTCAGCTCCCCCGTCCGCTTGCCCGTGAAAGCGACGGCACCATCCTCTCGGGAATAGTTCAACAAGGAAACAACAATGGCTTTGACGCCTACCCAAACCCGGCGCGAGAAACTATCATATTGGAATACGACCTCCAAGGCCACAAGAAGGCCAACCTGCAACTCTTCAATACTTCGGGGCAGCTGATGAAGGAGATGATGCTCGGACAAGCATTCGATTTTATTCGACTCAATATTTCCGATCTTGAGCAAGGCACTTACATCGCCAGAATCACCACCGACGATGGTTTTGAGCTTTCTGAGAAGTTTGTCAAGGTAGATTAATCCAATCGTTCTCCGTGCTGACTCAAGTCGAGTCCACGATCTTCTTGATCCTCACGAACGCGCATAGAGAGAAGTGAATCGACCAGCTTGAAAAGAAGGTAACTTCCGCCAAAAGCGAATACCGAGGTCATAACCAATGCCAGAAGATGGTAGAGAAAAGTCGTGGTTTCCCCATAGACCAAGCCAACGTCCTTGGCAAAAACGGCAGTGAGAATCATCCCAACTATTCCTCCTACCCCATGGCTCGGGAAAACGTCAAGCGTATCGTCGATGGACGATCGGTTCTTCCACTGGATGGCCCAATTAGAAATCAGAGCTGCTATAAAACCGATGAACATCGACTGACCGATATTGACAAAGCCTGCTGCGGGTGTGATAGCCACGAGCCCGACGACGGCACCGACACAGGCTCCGATTGCAGACATCTTGCGGCCTAGCATCCGCTCGTAAAACATCCAAGTGATCATGGCGGTGGCAGAGGCAATATTGGTATTGGCGAAAGCGATAACGGCATCGGCATTGGCCCCGAGAGCCGAACCAGCGTTGAACCCAAACCAACCGAACCATAGCAGCCCTGTACCCAGAATGACGAATGGTACATTGCCTGGCTCATGGGTTTGTTCTTTTCTCTTTCCGAGAATAACCGCACCCGCCAGGGCTGCCAATCCCGCCGACATGTGAACTACCGTTCCTCCGGCAAAGTCCAAGACTCCCCAATTGCGCAGCAATCCATCGGGATGCCATGTCATGTGCGCCAGCGGACTGTATATGAGTAAAGAGAAAAGCACCATAAAGAGGATGTAACTGCGAAAGCGAATTCGTCCCGCCATGCTCCCCGTAATCAAAGCGGGGGTAATGATGGCAAACTTGAGCTGAAATAGTGCAAAGAGCAGAAACGGAATGCTTCCGGCAAAGTCAGGGTTGGGCTCTGAGCCTACTCCTTGAAAGTTGAAGTAAGTCAGAGGGTTTCCGATTATTCCTCCGATACTTTCTCCAAAACAGAGGCTGAATCCCACGATTACCCACAAAACACTAATAACACCCAAAGCAACAAAGCTTTGCAACATAGTTGAGATAATGTGCTTTTTGCTAATCATCCCACCGTAGAAAAAAGAAAGTCCGGGAGTCATGAGCAGCACGAAGGCACTCGCCACAATCATCCAAGCTGTATCGCCCGAATCGATGGATGAGCTTAACTCTTCATAGTGACTAGCAGTAACTACACTGATCAAAACGATCAGCGACAATGCCAAAAAGTTGATTTTCTTTCCCATAATTCATTGGAAGTAGCGGCTCATTTGAACGAGCTAAATTATGGGGGCGAAACTTAGCTATGTGTCATTGAAACACTTACAAGATCCGTGAAATTGAATTGCCTTTTTAGCAATATTCCATTATTCTGACAATAAGGATGAAAGATTTCCAATTCAGCAGAAAGAAAATTGTTGGTTCCTCATCTCCTATTCTCATTTTCCAAAAAGTGAGTATCTCATCCGGTACAAATCAAATCCTTTGGCCCAATAATCTTTTTCTACGCTACCAAGACTAAAACCCATCTTGTAGTAAAATCCATGAGCAATTTGAGATGTCCGAACTTCCACGGTGTTTATATCGGCTCTCCTTTGAATGACGGCCAAGCGATGTTCCACCAGCAGACGACCTATTCCCTTGCCTTGAAAATCAGTATCAATTATATCCCATGAAATTCTGGCCTTAATCTCAGCAGGGAAATAGTTGACTCCACCTGAACCAATGATTTGTTCGCCACTCAACGCGACAAAATAGTCTTCTACCTCCTCGTTTAGGTACTGCACCAAGTCAGATTCTTCGGCTGGATGAAAATACATTGGAGTGCTTTTTCTCAATAAATCGAGCACCGCTGATTTATCTTTTTCTTGATACGGTCGTATGCGAATATTCATCTTCTCGAATAGGAGTGACTACAATAGCGAACTACAGCTTGCTTTCAAATTTGGCCAACATACCGTTCGTTTGTTGCTGTAGCTTATTTTTAAAAAAGGAGGTTCCACCGAGCAGTGCACCTTTGAGTCCCATAGCTTGACGAGCCCATTTCTTTAAATCAAAATCGTCAGTATGCTTTATGATCATACCGTCGGCAAACTCAAATCGAGCGTCTATCTTATTGTGGACTTTCCTACCTGTTTTTGAAAAAGTATACTTGGCTTCCCACTGCGCTGAACCGGTTTGATCGTTCGCCTTCACATTCGAAAATTCTACGATGAAGCCTTTTCCCTTTTGGCTTTTACAAAGCATACGCCACATATTTCCGGCCTTTTTTCCTTTGAGAATTCCAAAGGCAGGGTCTTCAAAAACCACTTCTTCATGGTAACAAGAAGCCATGGCTTCTGCATCTAAACGTGAAAAGGCCTCGTAGAACTTGGTGATTAAATCTTGATTTGAAGAAGACGTCATAAGTATATTTTTAAAGATCGACACTTCTAATTTATCCATTTCATTGATAGAGAAATCAAGCGCTAATTCTTGAAGAAGCGAGAAACTTTCCCATCCATATTGAGAAGGTAGTAACCCATTTCGATTTCATTCAAAGAAATTTGATTCGCATAAATTCCCTGCTTGATTGTGCGGCCCTGCAGATCGGTTATTCTGTAATTCATCCCCAAAGGATTAGCTCCCGAATCAAACTGGACTTGAAGATTTTCTTGTGCAGGATTTGGAAAAATTGTCAATCCCACAGGGACTACAAAGAAACTCACTTGAGAAGGCGCGGTAGGTTCAATAGGATTCAGCGAGCAAGCACATTGGACACGCCAGTTGTATCCGAGACCAGTTGTCAAGGCACTCACTGGAGCGCTGAAGCTTGAGGGCTCAACACCAAAAATGTTTTGTTGGATAATTTGAGCGTTTTGACTCTGCAAAGTAATTCTACAAGCCTCCGTTCCGGGAACGGGATCCCAAGAGAAATCTGCGGTAGCCGCAGTAAAGCTCACTTGCAAATTCTCGGGTCTTCGTGAAGCACATGATGTGGCCTCATTTGTATACAGGGCTAGGTAGTTTCTAAAGGCTGAGGTAAGGTCTGCGGCGCCATCTCCATTGAAGTCTTCTGCCAAAAGCGTTAAAGGGTTTTCGAATACATTGTCTACGGTTCTTCGCTCGGTGAACTCACCATCTTCAAGAAGTATCAGTCGAATTTGATTAGAAAAGAAGTCAGCATAGGCCAAATCATCATCGCCATCGAGATCCGCGTCAAGAACGGCAAAACTATAAACACCTACTACATTGAAAGGAACTTCCACGTCTGTGGCAAAATTTAAGTTGCCAAGATTCTCAGCATAGCGAATTCTATTGGTAAAGATTCCCGAAGAGAAAACGTCTAGATCTCCATCATGGTCATAATCCAGGAAAGCAATATCTCGGCAACCGTTTACAAGATCTACGATCAATTCTGCCGGACCAAAAGTCAAACCACCCAAGTTCTCGTAGATTTCCAAGTCTTGATTTTGACCTTTATAAACCAATACTTCAGGTAAACCGTCTTCGTTCAAATCTTCTGCGGCAATTGCAGTGGAAAAAAGACAGTCATCGCAAAGGACGATTCTCGATCCAAAAATACCACCTCCGAGATTGGGATAGATATACACTTCTTGATCCCAACCCGATGCCTGTAAAACATCCAAGTCACCGTCATTATCAAGGTCGGATAGATAAGGTGAATAAGGACCGTCCAGACCTTGGTCGAGGATGATTTCTGTAAAAGCTGATCCGGCACCTTGATTGAGGTAAATTGCTACTGTACTATCGGGAATATTGGATACTATCACATCCGTAGAGCCATCACCATCTATATCGCCCACATCGAGTCCTGCTAAACCTTCGTTGAGATCGAGTAAAACTTGTCGTCGACTCAAAGTACCTACTGCATCATTCTGATACCAAGTCACCTGACCTGTTGTGCGTTCGGTCGTAATTAAATCGTTAAGCCCATCACCATCTATATCACCCGATGCTTGATCATTTACCCGAGAGGCGGGTTGGTTAATCAATTGCTGCTCGAGGAATGGGTTTGTTCCAGGGGTAATAACTCCCGGGTCTTGCTTAAACCAAACCAATTTATTGTCATCTTGAGAGGCTGTTACCAAATCAATTCTTCCATCTCCATCTACATCGCCCGCAAGAAACTGTTCGGGATTATCAACGCTACCGGTATCATCAATAATCAACTCAGTGAATCCTCCTGATCCATTTCCGAAGAAAAGAATTGGGAAATTTCCGTTCTCAATACCTACACATAAGTCTACATCGCCGTCGTTGTTGAAATCACCAACGGCCAAATTTGTTGCTCCGTCTACGTCATCGGAAATAAGAGTTTGAGGGGCAAAAACTCCTGCACCCGAATTGAAGAATACCGAAAGATCATCAGAACCGAAGGCAACCACGGCGATATCGAGGTGTCCGTTTTCGTCGAAATCTTCCAATGCCAATTTGTACGATCCATTAAGAGCCGTCGTCAAAATTGTTTGAGGACCAAAAGTAAGCGAACCAAGGTTTTCGTGCCACGTCACATCACATCCGTTCAGGCAAGCTACGGCGATATCGTTCAACCCATCTCCCGAAAAATCGCCGATTACAGCATCGATGGCATCTTGAGAATTAGAGGAAACCGTAATGGCAGAGCCAAAATTTCCGTTACCGTCATTGGCATAAGCTAAGACGTCTTCAGCGTCAATTCGAGCGACCACCATTTCAGGACCTGCAACGAGGTCGAGCTGTCCGAAAGCAATGCTCCTGACATCGCCCATATCATTGTCAACAATGGTAGGATTTCCAAACTGACCGGATCCATCGTTGGCATACCATATTAAAGTTTCTTCAATCACTGCGGCGAAATCCTCATCACCATCCATGTCTATATCGGCGGCAGCTAAGATTCCAGATCCAAAATTTCCAAAGGGAATATTTCCGGTTACCAAGGTAAACTGGCCATTATTGTTCTCCCAAGTTTCAATACCCGATGCATTAAAGCCGACTCCGCCTGCAAGCGCGTCGAGATCACCATCACCCTCGAGGTCAATAAGCAAGGCACCTCTCAATTCGAAGGGAGTTGAACTTAAAAATTCAGGTGGAGAAAAAGATTGAGAAAAGAGGTTTGAAACGAAAAGAAATAATGCGAATAAAGATAAAGTGCTTTTCATTGTGGTTAGATTCGATTGGTAATGGTTTGAAAGTTACATCTTTTTCAACTTTTATTCACGTTTCGTCATTGCGTGGATGTATCCCAAAAATCCAGTTCATGCTTTTAGTTCAACACTTTTCTGCAAAATGTACCACGCTGGAATACTAAAAGTACCCTCCGTTTAAATCCTGAATCTCATTGGATTAGTAGATATTATTCTTAACTTTATTTTGGAATTAGAATTAGTGAAGTTGGACAGTTGAACCTACTGGTCAGACACGCTACCTGGCTTTAGCCGCGCATACTACTCATCACTCAACCTACTAAACTATGTTCAATTCAGCGTCCATTGTCCTTATAATAGACCGAGATAAGTTCTCAAGTGCCAATATTTCTAATGATATTCGAAAGTTAGGATTGGCGAAAACTACTGTATGCCTGAAATCCGCTTCAGACGCTTTGGCTTATTTGGAAAAGCAGCAAAATTGCGGTTATCCGTTTCCTGAGATCATTTTTTACAACCCGCATAAATCGGATTTGAATCAAGGGGAGTTTATGGATACTTATCGCGTAAAATTCTCAAAGCATTGCGACTCTAAAATCATTCTTCTGGAAGAAAAAAATGACGACAGCTATGGCCATCAATTACTTGAAGATTCATTGATTGAAGGCGAGTTGCGAAAACCGATATCAGCGGGTCAACTCTTGCGTATTTTCCAAAAAGAAATGAAAGAACACGTGCCTCGATAAAAAACACCTGACATTCGCTAATTAAATGCAAAAGTGTATTTTCGCACCCCCGAAAGGGAAACGATTTTACGGGGTGTAGCTTAGTCCGGTTAAAGTGCTGGTCTGGGGGACCAGAGATCGGAGGTTCGAATCCTCTCACCCCGACAAGCTTTTGAAATCCCCGCTCAAAGAGCGGGGATTTTTGATTTCAGGACTGATCCAAGCTTGTTTGAGATCAGGCACTGGAATCAAAAATCAGCTCGTCGAAGGAGGAGGCGAGCAGGATTTCAAAAAATTGTAGTTCCACACGGAAGTATCACCGAGACGACGAATGAGGCTAAGGTGCATCCTTATCAAGTAAATTTAGATGGAAAAGGCCACTGGCAAAGCTTGCTTGAAGATGTTTGAAAAAATGCAAAAATCAGCTCAGATCAGAAAATTGATAATTTCAATCAATGATTTTGTGTATGACTTCCAATAAATTTAGTTATCGGTTCTATCAATGTTCCCTCCATCGTGCAACTTTTCCCGACCTTAGTAGTTATTTGCCTAGGTGAAAACGACAGCACTTTTCTGTATCTTTTTCTTAGCATTCCTGATCGTTCAGGCTCAGAATACTGCCACTCTTTTCGGTACAGTCCGTGATAGTATCTCAGGCGAAACACTTCCGGGAGCGACAGTGTATATCCCCGCTGCAAGTCGTGGAATGTCGACCGATTTGGATGGGAAATTCGAAATGGAACTCAAACCGGGTAGCTACGAAGTTCGCTTCTCATATGCCGGATACACTCCTTCAGTAAAAAAGATCTCACTCGAATCGGGAGAACGAAAGAATTTCGACATAGAATTGGGCAACATCACCTTAAAACAGGTTGAAATCAAAGCTTATATTTCTGATTACACATCAGGAACTGCAATGAGTCGCACTAAGCTCGATATGGAAACCATCAAGCTCTTACCCGCATTTCTGGGAGAAGTCGATTTATTGAAAACCATACAGCTATTACCTGGTGTTCAGGCCGCGGGCGAAGGCAATGCCGGATTCTACGTGAGAGGCGGAGGTCCTGACCAAAATTTGATTCTTTTTGACGATGCCGTTGTCTACAATGCGTCCCATTTGCTTGGTTTCTTTTCGGTATTTAACTCCGATGCCATTGAAGGTGTTGAGCTCTACAAGGGTGGAATGCCAGCGGAATATGGTGAACGTTTGGCCTCAGTAATCGATGTTTCTCAGAGGAAAGGAAGCACTGAAAAATTTCAAGGCAGAGGTGGACTAGGAGTAATCTCAAGCCGTCTTACTCTTGAAGGACCATTGGTAAAAGATAAGGCTTCGTTCATAGTGTCGGGGCGCAGAACTTACGTAGATGCTCTAATAACTCCATTCATTAATGAAGAATCAGATTTCGGCGGAAGCCGCTATTTCTTTTATGATCTTAATGGAAGACTGGACTGGGATTTGGGCGATGGAAGTTCTGTATTTTTAAGCGGCTACTTCGGCGATGACGCTTTCGACTTTAACAGTCCTCAAACTGAATTTAAAACAAATGTCACTTGGGGAAACCGGATAGTCTCGGGTGGGTATCAAAAGATCTTTAACGATGATATCTTGTTTAAGGTAAATGGATCATTCACTAAATACAATTTCGGCTTTAAGGGTAGTCAAGACGAATTTCAGCTAGAAGTAAATAGCCAGATAACGGACTATCGGTTTAAGCCTGAACTCTCTTTCAAACTGGGAAATCACAATGTTAAAACGGGGTTTTCATATGTGTTCCACGACATCAGCCCAAACAATTCTTCTGCAGAACAGGGTGAGACCATTTTTGACTTGGGTGAGCAACAGCAGTTTTACAGTCACGAAGGAGCTTTTTATATCTCTGATGAATTTGATCTAACGGACGTTTGGAAAATTGAAGCTGGTCTTCGCGTTTCAGCATTTGCACATACAGGGCCATTCACACGATATGTCGTTGACGCGAATGGCTCAACGCAAGACACCGTTCGTTATGGATCAGGAGAAACTATCGCAGATTATTTTGGCTGGGAGCCAAGATTAAGCACTAGCTATCGACTGTCTGAGCGATCATCCGTAAAAGCCTCTTTCACTCAAAACTACCAGTACATCCATTTAGCAAACCTATCACCGCTAGCCCTTCCTACCGATGTATGGCTACCAAGCACAGAGCTCGTCCAACCTCAGCTGGGAAGACAATATGCAGTGGGCTACTTCCGACTCTTTGAAGGTGGCAGCATAGAGGCTTCTGTTGAGGCGTACTACAAGGAGATGGAAAATTTAATTGAGTACAAGGAAAATACTCAACCAAGTGACGGGGTGGGGAATAATGAAGATAACTTGTTGACTTTTGGGCGTGGTGAATCGTATGGCATTGAGTTTTTCGTCAAAAAAAACGTGGGAAAAACGACTGGCTGGATTGGATACACTCTGTCCCGAACGGATCGTCAATTTGATGCTATTAACGGAGGAAGATGGTATCCGGCTACCTTTGACCGTAGGCATGATATAGCCATTGTGGTAGCTCATAGACTGACCGATAAATGGACCCTCTCCGGGAATTTCGTTTACGGTACGGGTCGTGCTATCACACTGCCCGTTACCGGATACTTTATCGAAAACACCCTCGTTTATAATTACTCGGAACGCAACAGTTTTAGAATGAGAGACTATCACCGAATGGATCTTTCCGCAACTTACTCAACAAGCGAAACCAAGAAGATTACAGACAAGGTGACAGGCGAAATAATTGAGAAGCGAAAGAGGATTCAATCGCAGTGGGTATTTTCCATCTACAATGTTTACAACCGCTTAAATCCGTATTTCTACTATTTCGATAATCAAGGAGAAGCGGCAAATGGTACTTTTCAAATTCAGGCCAAACAAGTTTCCCTATTCCCCATCTTACCTGCCGTCACATGGAATTTTCAGTTTTGAGAAGATTTTGGCACATAGCGATTTTGGTGACTCTTTTCTCTTCTTGCGAAAAGGATATCGAAATAGATATCCCCCCTTCGGAACCGCAAATCGTGGTTGAAGGAACCATTGAAAACGGTGGCCCTCCTATTGTGTTGGTCTCAAGAACAAGAGGTTTCTTTGAACCGACAAGTCCTGCAGATATTGCTAACTCATATATATCGGATGCTACCGTATTTGTAAACGATCAGGAGCTTACTGCCGTCTGTGCAGAAGATGTTCCCCCGGAACTGTTGTCCGCATTTGCTGAATTAATCGGAGTCTCTCCCGACGATTTGGATGACCTTCCGCTTTGCGGCTATATTGGTCTGGATATAGTTGGAGAGTTCGAAACCTCCTATGATTTGAGAGTAGAATTGGATGATCAAGTGCTGAGGGCCACCACACATATTCCAAATCCCGTTGTGCCTGACTCATCCTATTTCAGGCTTTGGGCCAATAGCCCTCAATACGGTTATGTCTTCAGTAGGTTCACAGATCCCGACACACTCAATAATGCGTATCGCGTATTCACGAGAAGGATTGGGCCAAATAACAACGACAACCCAGTGGACGAAGTTTACTATGCACCTCTCGGATCTACATTTCTCGATGAGTTTTTCAATGGTACTTCGCTGGAGGTTGGATTCCAGAGAGGCCAGCCTTTCAATTCCTCTCGTCCCACAGACACCGAAGAGGAAGACGGGTTTTTCGAGTTGGGTGATCGGTTCGTTTTTAAATTTTGTTCAATCTCAGAGCCCAGCTATCAATTCTACCGAACTTTTGAACAGCAGCTAGGAACTAACGGAAGTCCTTTTGCCGCCCCAAACAATGTGATCACAAACATAGAAGGAGGGCTTGGAATATGGGCGGGCTATGCTTGCTCGTATGATACTATTTTTGCTACTCCATAAGGTTTTCCATATCCGATATAAAC
This sequence comes from Cryomorphaceae bacterium 1068, assembly GCA_027214385.1. Classification (NCBI taxonomy): domain Bacteria; kingdom Pseudomonadati; phylum Bacteroidota; class Flavobacteriia; order Flavobacteriales; family Cryomorphaceae; species Cryomorphaceae bacterium 1068. The sequence goes on from JAPVXR010000010.1 coordinate 117,467, forward strand.
ATTGGTGATATTTATTTTCGTCATGAAGGAAGGATAGTTCGTAAATTTGCAGCCTGAAAAAAACACTCGACAATGAGTCAAGATACTGAACATGTAAAATGCCTGATCATCGGTTCAGGCCCTGCGGGCTATACCGCAGCAATCTATGCAGCGCGAGCTGACATGAGTCCCGTAATGTACCAAGGGCTGCAACCCGGAGGTCAATTAACCATCACCACTGAGGTGGAGAACTATCCCGGATACCCTGATGGAACGCAAGGTCCCGAAATGATGGAAGACTTTAAGAAACAAGCTGAAAGATTCGGTACGGATGTGCGTTTCGGAATGGCTACTGCCGTAGATTTCAGCGGAGGTAAGCATGTAGTAACGATTGATGGCAACAAAGAAATCACAGCTGATTCGGTGATCATTTCGACAGGAGCTTCTGCTAAGTGGTTGGGAATAGAAAGTGAGAAACGCCTCAATGGTTTTGGTGTAAGTGCCTGTGCCGTTTGTGATGGATTCTTTTACAAAGGCCAAGAAGTAGCCATTGTTGGAGGTGGAGATACCGCTTGTGAAGAAGCGAGTTATTTGGCTAAGCTCTGCAAGAAAGTAACTATGCTGGTAAGAAGAGATGAGCTGCGCGCATCTAAAGCCATGCAGCACAGAGTCATGAACACAGAGAATATTGAAATTCTTTGGAACACTGAAACCGATGAAATTCTAGGAGAATCAGGTGTTGAAGGAGTTAGAGTAAAGAATAGAGTTACGAATGAAACTTCGGAAATCAAAATCACGGGATTCTTCGTAGCCATTGGCCACAAGCCAAATACGGATATCTTCAAAGGTCAATTGGATATGGATGACACGGGATACCTTAAAGTGACTCCGGGATCTACCAAGACGAACGTTGCAGGAGTATTTGCTTGCGGTGATGCTGCCGACAAAATATACCGACAGGCCGTTACTGCAGCCGGAACGGGATGCATGGGTGCTCTTGATGCCGAAAGGTATTTGGCGGAAGCAGGGCTGCACTAGACAACTAACAGGACAATAAAAAGAAAAGCCTCCCCATAGCAAGGGAGGCTTTCTCATTCATAGCCCTAAAAAAACTTTAGGATTAGCTATAAACAATACGATTCAAAAGGTAAATAGTTGCCAATTAGCCTTGGTATTTTATTCTTAAAATACAAGGCTTCAAACTTTCCACCCTTTGGGCTGTACTGCTGTAATAAAGTCTGTTTCTAGTTGGTAATTTGATGTCGTAAGTCGTACCAAACTCAATAAATTCTTTGACTTTAACGACTCCCTGAGAAAGCTTTCCTTCATCTGACTCAATCATGATGCCCTTCAACTCTCCATACTCCGAAAATAAAGGGGCGCCAGGGAACAATGCATCTCCACCTACCCACATAGTCTCCAATTCAGAAAATTGTGTTGTGGCCTCTCCAAATAGAAGTTTCCCATCGGAATATCCCAAAGAAATCAGTTCATCTCCCACTTCTGCAGCTTTTGGAGAAAAACGAAAAGGGACTGAAGTGCGCAAAACCGAATCGACCAATAGTAGCGCTAGTCCTGTTTTTTTGTCAATTGACACTACCTCTGCAGAACCATTATGAGAGAGCTCATTACTTACACTGATCATATCACCCTTACTTAAATCCTCAGCAGTGGTGAGAGCAAATCCATCTTCGTTTATGATGAATGCACTTTTCTCTTTCCATTCAAGAACAGGAACTTGCACCGTATCTACTTTCATAGTATCCACGACTATTTCGGGCTTTGCTACCTCTTTGTTACTTGCGTAATTGTAAAGTCCGAAAGAGGTAAGTACGGAGACTACAACAGCAACCAGCGCTGTAAAAGAAATGAGTTGTAATGGTTTCATTTTGATCTTTTTTGGATTGTCCTCCATCTTCTTCAAGTTACTCGCATCATCAGGCAGCAAGCGATCCCTGAATTCTCTTAAGATGGTCGTTCGCTCTTTGGAACTGACATGGTTCTTTACCGTCGCCACTACTCTGGAGGTCATAGCCAGACAAACATCCATTTCAGGTCCTTTAGGCTTCTCCGTACTTTCAGGAGCTATCACGTAATTTAAGCACTTTGCAAAATCTTCACTTTTGATATCAAAAGCTTTATTCTCAGTAAGCTCTACCAACTTCCTCAAGCATCCCGATAGGCGATTGATGGCTCTTTCTTCGACACTAAAACCCAATCGCGGACCAACTTCTTCGAAGGGCCTTCCCTCTCCGATCAATTCGAGCATCATGGTTCTACAAGGCTCACCAATTAATGCCAACTTCGAAGCAGCTTTTTCACTTCTTTCGTTCATTAAATCAATCTCGTGAAAAGCATGATCGAGGTCGTAATACTCTCGGCGATGCTGTACGAAATTCAAGTCCACATTACGTTTTTCGAGTTTTTTAAGCCAAATGATTCTGGAAAAAGAATAAATCAATCCGGAGGCCTTCTCAAGATATGTCTTTCCCTTGAGTTCGACAGAGCGAGTGTAGTAATAGAATGCTTCGATGTATACATCCCGAGCTTCCGAAAAGGAACCTTTATTTTCGGTAATGAAACGAAGAACAGGAAAATAGGAAGACTTAAACTGATCCTCTAGTGTTTTCCAATCTTCATCTGTGAAAGTGTACCATTTCTCTACGTTCATAGGGAGAAGTCAAATTTTCTCTAATTCTGAAACTAATGCACACGCGTATACGCCTGAATTGCAGATATGTTTCAAGAGCATATTTCAACAGAAGTTTGAAGGAACTTTTGGTGGAGAAAGACGTTAGAGATGCTTGTCGTAAGACTTTAACTGGAATTAACACTGCCATACCAACCCTAGAGGGCCTTTAAAGCGTTATCTTTAGGATTCGAAAGTATTTAATATGAAAAGACTCATCTTAGTCACCATTGCCGTTCTGGCTTTTACGGTATCAAAAGGCCAATCAGAAGAAAATCAACCCGAATTCAGAAAAGCTGCAGAGAAAATCACTGCGCTTCTTTTTCATTTGGAAAATAGCTACGTAGATAGTGTAGATCTTGATGATCTCGTGGATGACGCGATAAGGGAGGTTCTTGGAGAACTGGACCCACATAGCGTTTATATTCCTGCTGAAGATGTAGCTCGAGCGAATGAAGGGCTAGAAGGCAATTTTGAAGGAATCGGTATTCAATTCAATATTTTAAGAGATACAATTACGGTTGTTTCCCCTATTGCGGGAGGACCAAGTGAATCCCTAGGGATTATGGCCGGTGATAAAATCGTGAGTATTGATGGCGAAAACGTAGCGGGTATTGGCGTCACCAATAGCGATGTTACATCAAGCCTTCGCGGAACCAAAGGAACGGAAGTAACCGTCGGTATACGAAGAAGAGAAACAAATAAAGTGCTCATTTTTGACATAGTGCGGGACGAAATACCACTATACAGTCTCGATGCCTCATACATGGCTACGGATAAAATCGGCTACATCAAGATCAACCGTTTTTCGAAAACGACTATGGATGAGTTCCATGTAGCTCTCAAATCCTTAAAAGAACAAGGCATGAAAGACTTGGTGCTAGACTTACAAGGAAATGGTGGAGGTCTTTTGGAAACGAGTCGTCAATTGGCAGATGAGTTTATCAGCTCAAGTAAAATGATCGTCTACACAGAGGGAAGAAGTTATCCGAAAAGAGAAATGGTTGCTACTTCCAAAGGTGAATTTGAAGAAGGCAGACTCATAGTACTAACCAATGAAGGTTCAGCAAGTGCGTCTGAAATCGTTTCAGGAGCTGTCCAAGACTGGGACCGAGGCTTGATAGTTGGGCGAAGAACATTTGGTAAAGGATTGGTTCAACGACCTATTCCTCTTCCGGATGGCAGTTATATCAGGTTAACCACACAGAAATATTTTACTCCAAGCGGGCGCTGTATCCAAAAGCCTTATGATGATGGAATGGAAGCATATTACCGAGAAAAATTTGATCGCTATGAGAATGGTGAACTTTGGTCGCTGGATAGCTTGGATTTTCCGGACTCCTTGAAGTATTCTACCGAGAATGGCCGAGTGGTTTATGGCGGAGGTGGAATTGTTCCTGATGTTTTTGTTCCCTTGGATACAATGGCATCTTCGGATCTGAACAATGACCTGATCCGAAAAGGGATAATGAATTCATTTGCGATTACCTACACCAATAAGCAGAGAAAAAAACTACTGAAAGAGTTCGCGAATGTCGAAGCCTACATAAAAGGATTCGACATCGACTCAGCCATTTCGGATCTTAAAGACTACGCAGCCAAAGAGGATGAAGAAATAGATTGGAACGAAGAAGACTTCGCAAGATCGAAGGAGATGATTGCGGGGAGATTAAAGGCTCTCATCGCGCGAAACTTATGGGATTTTAGCGCGTACTACCAAGTATTCAATCCTTATTGGAACACTTACAATAAGGCCATTGAAATACTCAAGGAGAACGACTACGACGAATTTAAACTCGCCGATACGCGGTTTTAAAAACAGAGAGTTCGAATTCTGATATTCAATTTTATACCTTTGTAAACTTAACTTAGAAAACAATTGTCATGAGTGAAAACTTAAAAACAGGATTGCTGGTTTTTATAGCAGCACTATTAGTTGTAAATACAGTCATATTAGTAACAGATGATGGTCCATCATACGTTGATCCTAGTGCTGACAGAGCCTCTTTTGAAAGAACAGCAGCTGTTTCTGCAAACAATGCCAAAGAAAAGAAAGTAGCTTTAGATAAAGCCAAGGCGGTAGATCCTTTAAAGACTACAGCTTCTAAAACTGCACCTGCAGGTCCGGTGACTACGATGGAGTTTACTGAGACTGCACATGATTTTGGAACAATTCTTCAAGATTCAGAAAACACCAAAGTTTTTGCGTTTACCAATACGGGTACAGAGCCCTTGATAATTGAAAATGCCAAAGGATCTTGTGGATGTACGGTACCTGAATATCCGAAAGAGCCGATTCCTCCGGGAGAGACTGGTGAGATCAAGGTCGTTTATAAGCCTGGTAAACAAAAGAATGCTCAAAGCAAAAACGTTACCATCACTGCCAATACATTGCCTGAGAAGTCAGTATTGACTATTTCAGCGAATGTAAAGGAGGGTGGAATCTAATACCTCAACTATTGAACAAAAAAAGCGCCGACTGTTGTCGGCGCTTTTTTTTTTGTCATTTTTCAATACTTAAACGTGAGCCGCAAGCCAATCTCCTACTTCACTTGTCTTATAGGCTTTTCCGTTTTCCGCGAGATCTTCCGTCACTATGCCTTCAGTCATTGATTTATTGACTACCGCTCTGATGGCCTCAGCTTCGTCTTTGAGCCCGAAAGCCATTTCAAACATCATTGCAGCTGAAAGAATCGTAGCCAAAGGGTTAGCAATGTCTTTTCCGGCAGCTTGAGGGTATGATCCATGGATAGGCTCAAAAAGAGATGTCTTTTCACCTAAAGATGCTGAAGGCATCAATCCCATAGAACCTGAGATCACGGAAGCTTCATCGGTTAGAATATCACCAAACAGATTTTCGGTAATCAATACATCATAAGAATTGGGCCACTGCACCAAACGCATGGCTACGGCATCTACAAATTCATAAGATACTTCTACTTCAGGATACTCCTTTTCCATTGCCTGAACAGTCTCCCGCCACAATCGTGAGGATTCTAAAACATTAGCCTTGTCAACACAGCAAAGCTTCTTTGACCTCATCATGGCTGATTCAAATCCCTTTTTGGCCAATCTTCTGATTTCGACACGCGTGTAAGTGCAAGTATCAAATGCCGTATTACCATTGTCTTCTCTACCGCTTTTACCAAAATAGATACCACTTGTCAATTCCCGAAAAAAGATCAAATCCGTGCCTTCAATTCGCTCGCGCTTCAAGGGAGATTTGTCTATTAAGGATGGAAAGGTAAAAGTTGGGCGAACGTTGGCATATAAGCCGAGCTTTTTACGCATTTTCAGCAATCCTTGTTCAGGGCGAACTTTTGCGGTTGGATCATTATCGAATCTTGGATGACCTATAGCGCCAAAAAGAACAGCATCTGCAGATGCGCAAATTTCGTGGGTATCATCAGGATATGGATCGCCAACAGCATCAATTGCTGCAGCTCCTGTCAAAGCAGATTTCCAATTGATTTCATGATCGAACTTCTTTGCGATGGTGTCTACCACTTTTACAGCTTGTTCAATAACTTCAGGACCTATTCCGTCTCCTGCCAATAAGGCGATATTCATTTTCATCGTTGCAATTGTCTATTCTTGTTCTTTTGGAAAAATAATATTGAGCATTTTCTCTGCAGCTACTATGGCAGATACCGTTTCGTCAGTATCCAGACCCGTAGTCATGAACTCTTCCTCGCCGTCTTTCCATGTTATTTGTGTTTCGGCCACAGGATGACTTCGAGTTCCGGGAGCAATACGAGCTGCGTAGTTAATCAGCTTGGGTAACCGAACATTTCTACCCTTATAAATCTTGTGTAGCGCATTCATAAACGCATCGAACTTCCCGATACCTTGTGAACTTTCTTCAAAAAGTTCTCCGTCGATTTCTACACTCATTGTCGATGAAGGCTTAAGTCCCATGGCTTGCATCAGCACATACGACTTCACAAAAACCTTTTTCTCATATGTATGAGATTGCAAGACATCTGAAATAATGTAGGGTAGATCTTGGGTCGTAACGACCTTCTTTTGATCACCTAACTCCACGATTCTCGTCGTTACTTTCTTGACTTCTTCATCGCTCAAGGTCAGCCCGAGCTCTTCGAGATTCTTGGTGATGTTAGACTTACCCGATGTTTTACCGAGGGCGTACTTTCGCTTTCGGTCAAATCTTTCAGGCATCAGATCGTTGAAATAAAGATTGTGCTTACTATCCCCGTCCGCATGTATACCCGCAGTTTGAGTAAATACATTGGCGCCCACAACAGGCTTGTTTACAGGAATGGTAAATCCTGAAAAGGAGGAAACCGTTTTACTGGATTCATACAAATGTTTCTCTTCTACATTGGTATGGATTTCGGGCATAAAATCCTTTATCGCGGCAATACAACTTGCCAACGGAGCATTACCTGCACGTTCTCCCATACCGTTTATCGTAAGGTGAATTCCATGACATCCGGCCCGAAGAGCCTCCATAACGTTGGCTACACTCAAACCGTAATCGTTATGGCCATGAAAATCAAAATGAGTATCAGGATACCTTTCTACAATCTCCCGGAGATAACTTAAAGTCTCTTCAGGAGATAGAATTCCCAATGTATCCGGCAGAAGTATTCTCTTTATCGGCTGAGTAACCAGAAAATCAAGATCCTTAAAAACATACTCTCGAGAGTTTCGCATCCCGTTGCTCCAATCTTCCAAGTACACATTCGTTTCAATCCCTTTTCCTTCTGCCAAAGCAACAATCTCTGCGACATCGGCAAAATGCTGCTCAGGAGTTTTCCTCAGTTGATGTGTCAGGTGGTTCAAAGAGCCCTTTGTGAGCAAATTCTGGACACGAGTCCCTGCTTCTACCATCCAATTGAGAGACGCTCCTTTATCCAAAAAGGTCAGCACCTCAATTCTCTCAAGACAATCATTCGCTAAAGCCCACTCAGATATGCTCTTCACTGCATTAAACTCTCCTGCAGACACTCGAGCTGAAGCTATTTCAATACGATCCACCTTCAAATCTGTCAAAAGCAATTTGGCCAAGGTCAATTTCTCAAGGGCTGTGAAGGATACTCCGGGTGTTTGCTCACCATCCCGCAACGTGGTATCCATTATTTCGATGGTTCGTGCCATGATTATCTACACTAGTTCGGTTAGAAGGGAGTGCTTGAAGCAAAATCTTTGATCTCACCTTCGAGATTCAGCAGATAGTCGATGTCGTCAAAACCGTTCAGGAGATTCTCTTTTTTGTATTCGGTGATTTCGAACCCTTCTGAAATGCCGCTGCTGACAATGGTAATTCTTTGATTTGGAAGACTCACCTCAAATATTGAATCAGGATTTGCCTCTATATCGGTAAATATCTTTTCAAGAAACTCGGGGCTTACCTGAACGGGCAGAACACCGATGTTCAAGCAGTTGTTTCTGAAAATATCAGCAAAAAAGCTGGAAACAACGCATCTGAATCCATAATCGTAAATAGCCCAAGCGGCATGTTCTCGCGAGGAACCTGAACCAAAGTTTTTGCCTCCTACTAAAATCTTCCCGCTGTATTTGGGATTGTTGAGTACAAAATCAGCTTTTGGTGAGCCGTCTGAATTATATCGCCAGTCTCTGAAAAGATTTTTGTCAAAATCCTTCCGTTCAGTAGCCTTTAAAAAACGTGCAGGAATAATTTGATCTGTATCTACATTCTCAATAGGTAGAGGAACTGCAGTACTTTCTAATAAATTGAATTTATCGTATGCCATGATAGTAGCTTAAATTTTTGAGAATAGAGAGTTTGCTAAGCAATCTCGGCTTGCATTAACTCTCTCGGATCGGTTACTTTACCAGTCACAGCAGCTGCTGCTGCAACCAATGGACTAGCGAGTAGGGTTCTGGAACCAGGGCCTTGACGGCCTTCAAAATTTCGGTTCGAGGTACTCACAGCATATTTCCCTGGAGGAACTTTGTCGTCATTCATTGCTAAACAAGCCGAGCAACCGGGCTCACGCAACTCGAAACCGGCCTCGTGCAAAATATCCAAAATACCCTCTTCTTTGATGGCATCTTCTACCCTGTGCGATCCGGGAACCAACCATGCCGTTACATTTGGAGCTTTTTTCCTTCCTTTCACTATCGATGCGAAAGCTCTGAAATCTTCAATTCGGCCGTTGGTACAGCTACCTAGAAATACAAAGTCGATGGTTTTGTCAATCATAGACTCTCCTTCGTTGAAATCCATGTAAGCCAATGATTTCTGATAGGAACTTACGCCCCCTTCCACAGTCGACGCCATCGGAATCCCATTAGAAATCCCACCACCCATACCTGGGTTGGTCCCATAGGTGATCATAGGTTCAATATCGGAAGCATCGAAATTTATCTCCTTATCAAAAACGGCATCCGTATCTGAATGCAGGGTATTCCAATATTCCATTGCACGATCCCACGCAGCTCCTTTTGGAGCATACTCGCGCCCTTTGATGTACGAGAAGGTTTTCTCGTCGGGAGCAATCATTCCACCCCGGGCGCCCATTTCAATACTCAGGTTGCATACGGTCATTCGGCCTTCCATAGTCATATCTTGGAATACCTCACCTGCATACTCTACAAAGTATCCGGTAGCTCCTGATGTACTGAGTTTTGAAATAATGTAAAGAGCCACATCTTTTGGGGTAACGCCAAAACTCAATTTACCATTGACATTAATGCGCATGCTCCTCGGCTTTGGCTGCATGATGCACTGTGTTGCCAATACCATTTCTACTTCAGAAGTTCCAATTCCAAATGCAATAGCACCAAAAGCACCATGAGTTGAGGTATGTGAATCTCCGCAGACTATGGTAGCACCGGGAAGCGTTATCCCTGCTTCGGGTCCTATAACGTGAACAATACCATTCTTTTCATGCCCCAACCCCCAATAAGGAATACCATGCTGAGCCGCATTGGTCTCTAAGGCTTTGAGCTGATTGGCCGAAAGAGGATCCTTTACAGGAAGGTGTTGATTGATCGTAGGAGTGTTGTGATCGGCTGTAGCAAAGGTGCGTTCAGGGTATAAAACGGGAATCCCTCTTACTTTCAGGCCAAGGAATGCGACCGGACTGGTAACCTCGTGAACAAGATGGCGATCGATAAAAAGCACGTCGGGCCCTTTGTCTATCTTCTTTATCACATGAGAATCCCATACTTTGTCAAATAGTGTATTACTCATAAAACGATTGGTTGATGGAACAGGCTAATTTAGACAGCAAGATAATTAAACGCTAAAATAGTAATACTTCAATCTGGTTTTAATCAATATTTCACTTTCAGCATGCAATTAGTGAAATATTCCCATCATAGAGTGTCGCACAAACACTTATTCGAACTGATTTTGGAGTTTACACACTCATGAATCGTATAGAAGAAACGATTCATTTGTTCTGATTATGAAGAATTGGAAAGGGCAATTTCGAAAAACCACTCACAGAAAAACAACCTACTCCATGAGTTTGTCAATACGCTCAGCAAGTTTTCGGTCCTTTTCTGTCACGGTATTACCAGCATCGTGCGTGCTCAGATTTATCTCTACTTTATTGTAAACGTTGTTCCAATCAGGATGATGACCTAATCGTTCAGCTTCAATGGCAACCCTAGTCATGAATGCAAAAGCTTCCGAGAAGTTTTTGAATTCAAATTGTCGGGTGAGCTTATTGTTTTCTTCTTTCCAATCAGACATATTATTTTGCATTTAGGGGTTCTTCACTTGACTCGGATGTCTCTAATTCAACCTGGTCTTCATAAACCAATTTCATTTCCTCGACTAAGTGTCCCGCTCCGGCAAACTTATCGATGATGAAGAGCACGTACTTGGCGTCGACCATGATATTTCGACAAATCTCAGGGTTGAACATGATATCGCTCATTGTGCTTTCCCAAGTTCTATCGAAATTAAGTCCGACCAATTGTCCCTTTGCATTCAATGCGGGACTCCCTGAGTTTCCGCCAGTGGTATGGTTCGAACCTAGAATGCAAACTCTCAGCTCGCCGTCGGTAGCGTACTGACCGTAATCTTGGTTATTGTAAAGTTCCAATAGCTTTTCGGGAACATCGAACTCTTTATCGCCCGGAATGTATTTGTAATAAATCCCTTCCAGGGTCGTGTAGGGCTTATAGGCCATTCCATCTGCGGGCTCTGAGCCTTCCATTTTTCCATAAGTCAATCGAAGGGTGCTGTTGGCATCGGGCCAATAATCCTTTTCGGGAAATAGCTCCATGGTGAGGCGAACATAGTCCTTCATCAATTCATCTTCCTGTAACTTGAATAGGCCGTATGCGCTCCTCACCTGTTCATTGTAGTTATCCAATAACTCTTGAGCCATCAAGTAAAAAGGATCTTGAGCGAGCGTTTTTGAAATCTTTTTTCCCGATTTCTCGAGAAGCTCTGCTAACTCTTCTCGATTGTCGAATATACTTAACTCATAAATTTCATTTGCCAATTCGGGCCAATCGTCTCCGGACTTGTCAGCCATTTGGGCTAAGGTGGGACTCATCAATTCTTCAGGACATCCGGTAATAAAGATGGAAGATTGAGCCCTAAAAATTCCCTGATCTACCGAGGCATCATAGTTCTTGTAGAAACTATCCATGGATTTCGACAATTTCTCCAACTCCCCTTCAATTAATCCTGCTGTTTCCAAGCTGTCGTAGTTTTCAATGAGGTTATTAAAGTTGGTAGAAAAACGAATCAACTCAGGTCCGTAGTAGAAATACTCGATCAGGTAATCTCTCGCCAATTGGTATTTTTGATTCTTCGCGTAAAGCGCTGAAACTCTATCCAAGAGGTCGCTGTACTCTTTGTCATTGCTTTCAGAAAGCCTCTTTAAAAATTCTGCCTCCTGCTCTTTCTTTTTATCCAGCGCTCTGAATCTTTCCAGCCCCATATTCTGGCCTATCCACTTCTTGTAGCCGTTGCTAATGCGGGATTGCTTCGCTGCATACTTAATTCGGTTCGCATCTGAAGCTTCCATTGCTGCATCGATAACTCCAAGGCTGGCCTCCCTCATGGCCAATCGAACTGGATTTTGAACATTAGTTACATAATCTACAGCGTCGCTTGTGAGGTATTGATAAGTAGTTCCCGGAAATCCAAAGACCATCGTGAACTCACCGGGCTCCACACCACTCATATCAATTTCCAAACTCGCTTTCGGCTTGTAGGGGATATTTTCTTCCGAATAATCTGCAGGCTTATTGTAAGGTGAGGCATAAATACGAAACAGAGAGAAGTCACCAGTATGACGCGGCCATTCCCAATTATCAGTATCACCGCCAAACTTTCCAATGGCAGATGGTGGAGCACCGACCAGACGGACATCATTAAAAGTTTCTGTAACGGTCATGTAATAGGCGTTTCCATAGAAAAAAGGCTTTACCTCGGCTCCATATTGGGTTCCGTTTGTCGCTATTTGCTCCAACCGCTTGGCCTCTGCAGCCAGTGCTGCGTTTCTCTCCATACCCTCAAGTGCACCTGCCGCTTCCATCATGGTCTCGGTCACGTCTTCTATTCTAACTACAAAAGTTGCCGTAAGCCCCGGATTTGTTAATTCCTCAGAACGATCCATAGCCCAAAAACCATTTTTCAGGTAATCATTCTCTAAGGATGAATGGTATTGAATTTGGCCATAGCCGCAGTGATGATTGGTAAGGATAAGCCCTTCTTCAGAAATCACTTCGGCAGTACATCCACCGCCAAAAAGGACAATCGCATCTTTCAAGCTACTCTGATTGATGGAGTAAATCTCTTCAGCTGATAGCTTCAAACCTGCATCATGCATGTCGTCAATTACCAGTTTTGCCAAAGTACTTGGCACCCACATTCCTTCGTGAGCCGAAGCTGTTGCAAAAAGAAATAGTACCGGAAGTAAAAGTATTCTGTAGCGTATGCTCATTCTTGATCTTGTTTAATTCGTTTTGATTTGAAAAGGAAATACCAGAGACCATAGAGGAATCCAATTCCCAAAAATATGGGTAGCAAATGAAATTCAGCTTCTTCTCCTGGTTTTTTGGGCTTCATTGTATCAGCAACATATCCAACTATCGGTGCCAGTACCATCAGAACGCCTGCAAACAAAAAGATGTAGTCAAACGCGCTGTCCATAGCCATAGCAGTTCGATATAGTGGAGATTTGACAAACTCCTCATACTTCATATCAGCATGGGAGGACGCTCTAGACCGAGGGCTATTTGGTGTAGGATTCTTTCTTCTCGGGTCAGCACTCTTCCTGCGGCTACGCTGAATGGCCTCCTGAACCATGGCGTCACGCTTCATGAGTATCTCATAGGCCTCATTCACCCTGATAAAACTAGCTCGGGTTTCAGTGGTGCCACTGACATCGGGATGATATTTTTTGGCCAAGGTCCGATAAGCCGATTTAATTTCGGCATCAGAAGCTCCTATAGGCAATTGGAGAACGCGGTAGTATTTATCAAAAAAACGCACCAGGCGAAAGTTAAGAAAACGATAGAGTGAGTAAGGTTAATTCATCATCTTGTGGCGAAATTTGTACTTTCAACCGACTCTTGAAATTATTCATGCGCCGATTTCTACTTCTCTCAATCGTTTTTTTGTTCAGCGTATTGTCTTACGGGCAACATCGCTTTGTAGAGAACAAAGGACAATGGAACGAAAAAGTTCAATTCAAAACAGAAATTGCCGGTGGTAACCTATACTTGGAAAACGGCAAGCTGACTTTTGATCGTTACGATTCAGAGGTAGTTTCAAAAGTGTTTGGTGCACATCGCGGGGAAACTCTCATCCCTCCTCCAAAAAAATTAGATTGCCATGCGTACCAGATGAACTTCGTGGGTTCGAATGAAATTTTGCCGAAAGGCGAAAAAGCATTCAAAACAAAATACGCCTTCTATCTGGGCGACCGATCCGGTAAAAACGCACTTGCTTTCGAAGAAGTGATTTACTCAAATCTCTACGAAGGAATTGATTTGAAAATCCACTCCAAAGCGAATTTGAAATACGACTTTATTGCAAAAGCAGGTTCAGACCCTTCTCAAATTCAAATCGTGTATGACGGGGTAAAACCGAAATTAAAAGGTGATGGAAAACTGGAATTGAACACTTCAGTTGGAAAAGTGATCGAGTCAGAGCCTTTTGCTTATCAGATCATAGGCGATCAAATTATAAGAGTAGAGTGCATATATCATTTGGAAGGAAATACCGTCTCTTTCCAATTAGGCGAGTACGACGTAGGACAGGAATTAATTATCGACCCTGAGCTGATTTTCAGCACTTATTCGGGTTCTTTCAGCGATAACTTTGGCTACTCAGCTACCTTCGACCAAGAAGGGCACCTCTACTCAGGGAGCACCTCTTTTGGTACGGGATACCCTGTCACGACGGGAGCTTACCAAGCTGATTGGGCGGGAGGAACCGGAGCAGGGACTTTGGCAGGTACTGACATAGCGCTCTCTAAGTTCAATCTGGAAGGAACAGACCTGGACTACAGCACCTACTTAGGTGGAAGTGGTGATGAGTTGCCTCATAGCCTTATTACAGATAGTTTGGGACGACTCTACTTATTGGGAACCACCGGATCTGATGACTACCCAACTTCAATCGATGCCTTTCAAACGGATTTTCAAGGAGGAGACCCAACTGTTTTGGGCGGAGTAGGAATAAGCTACAGCGAGGGTGCTGATATCATTTTAAGTGCACTAAGCGCAAACGGCCAAGACCTGATCGCGTCCACATTTGTGGGAGGAACGGAAAACGACGGAACGAATACGGCGACCTCCTTAAAATACAACTATGCCGACGAAGTAAGAGGTGAAATCGAAATTGACGAAGATGGAAACATCTTGGTCGGAAGCTGCACGTTTAGCAGTGATTTCCCAACCACTTCAGATGCCATTCAAGAAGATTTAAACGGAAATCAAGACGGAGTCTTTTTTCTTCTGAATCCCGCCATGACCGAACTACTCACATCAACCTACATAGGGGGAAGCGGAGCAGACGCTATTTATTCCATCTCTTTTTCAGGAAATACGGGTGTAACACTAGGCGGCGGAACCACCTCATCAGATCTTCCCATTCCCGCAGAAGCTTACAGACCGACCTATTCGGGTGGGCAAGCCGATGGATTTGTGATTACCACTGACGAATCTGCCACGACCATACTTTCGGGGACCTATATTGGAACGGATTTTTACGACCAAGTCTATTTTGTAGATAGAGATGACGCGGGTTCTGTTTACCTCTTTGGTCAAACGGAATCGGAAACCAACGAGCTGTTTTTTAATGCTGATTATGGCCAAGAAGGTACAGGTATGTTCATTTCTAAACTCGATCAAAATCTCGAATCGGCCAACTTCAGTACAACCTTCGGAAATGAAGTAGGCGTACCACCACTATCGCCGGTAGCTTTCGCTGTGGATCTTTGCAATAGAATTTACATCTCCGGCTGGGGTGGACTCCCTACAAATAGCCAAGGTACTACAACCGGCCTTGAGGTGACGGATGATGCCTTTCAATCCACCACCGATGGTCGCGATTTCTATTTCATGGTCTTGGAAGACGATGGTAACGCCCTCACTTTTGCTTCATTTTATGGAGGCAGCACAAGTGGCGAACACGTAGATGGAGGAACGAGTCGATTTGATCGAACGGGTAAAATCTATCAAGCCGTTTGTGCGGGTTGCGGAGGCAATGATGATTTTCCTATTGCTCCGGCAAATGCACTGAGTCCACTAAACAACAGCTCCAATTGCAATTTGGGAGTTGCCAAAATCGACTTTGACCTACCGCTCATCTTCGCTGATTTCGAAGGTCAGGGAGAATGTCTGCCAAACCCGATCACTTTCGAAAATACCAGCGACACCTTCTCGGGTTCCGAGGCGAGCTACCAATGGTTTTTCCCAAATGGCGACATCATTGAAGACGAGGACGTCACCTACCTCTTTGACACGCCGGGAGAATACGAAGTCACTTTGGTAGCCAACGACCCACAGGCGTGCAACCTCACAGATACAATCACTCAAATTATTAATGTTTACTCGCAGTTGATTCTTGAAATTCCCGATACGCTGATCTCTTGCGACGAATCCACTTTCACCATCCAGGCCGTTACTAATGGCTCTGCTACCTCTTTTACTTGGGCAGAGGATGAAGACCTGAACAACATTATTCTTCAAGGCCCTATTGACAGTACACTCACCATAACGATTACTGAACCAACTACGGTTTACCTTGAGGTGGACAATGGCCTTTGCACCGATCTGAGAGCCGTATTTTTGGCTCCACAAATTGATTTAACCCTAAGCATAGGCGATACCCTTCTGTGCAACACCAATGAATTGGAAGTAAGCCTTGAGACCAACTATTCAAATGCAGAAATAGTCTGGAATCCTGATGAGTTTATCGGCAGCGGTCAAGGGACTGAAACAGCTGTTTTCACTACCGAAACTTCACTCAATATAGGTGTTACCTTGACCAATGAATTCGGATGCACGAATTCCGCCGAATCTCAAATCAACTCTTTTGACATTGCCCTCGAGGTACCTGATGATACACTCGCTTGTTTTAATGATCCGCTTACGCTGGTAGCAAGCAGTTTCGGCACAGCCGAGTCATTTACCTGGTCTGATGTTTCTGATTTCAGCAATGTGTTGAACCCATCAGGAGATAGCTCCATTACCGTGACCCCAGGAGCTACAGGACTCTATTACATTCAAGTAGAAAACAATGGCTGCATTTTGAATGACGTAGTAATCGTGAGCTTACTTGAAGCAGGAACGACTTTATCAGCTCAGCAGTACATCTGCCAAGGAGATACAGCTCGACTCTTTGTGAGTAATGACTTTCCAAACAATCAATTGACCCATGAGTGGGAGCCTGAAGAATTGATTATTTCAGGAAACGGAACAGCTGCAATAGCTGCAATAATTGATGAACCGACCACTTTTACCGTAATTAGTTCTACTCAGTTTAATTGCTCTGTAGAAAACAGTCTGACGATTCTTACTTCGCCGCTGGGTGGCGAAGAAATCAGCGCAATGGCGGAACCCGACATTCTCACATTGGGCGAAAGCAGTCAGTTGAGTGTCTTTCCTGATAACAGCGAATACTTTTACATGTGGGAGCCTCCCACCTATTTGGATAATCAGAATCTGAACGATCCTGTGAGCACCGCCGAAGTGTCGATCACCTACATTGTCACAATTACGGATGCTAACGACCTTGGCCTCTGCCAAAAATCAGACACCGTTACTATCCTGGTCTTTGAATCTTTTTGTGGCTCGCCCAATATTTTCGTTCCAAATGCCTTTACGCCAAACGGCGACGGGGAAAACGATGTTTTATTCGTTAGAGGTGGAGGCATCACCGATTTGACCTTTTCGATCTTCAATCGATGGGGAGAAGAAGTTTTTAAAACCGAAGATCAATCTGTAGGTTGGGATGGAACCTACAAAGGAAACCCTGCAGAGCCTGCCGTTTTTGTTTATCAACTCCAGGCAATTTGTGATGATGGAGACACGTATTCCGAAAAAGGAAACATCACATTGATTCGTTGAAAAAACTACTGCTCATAGCGCTCATTGCCTTCACCCTTTCGGGAAAAGGACAGGACGTTCACTTCTCTCAGTTCTTCTTTTCACCTCAGCTGCTCAGCCCGGCTGAGATAGGAAATTTCGATGCGGAGTATCGGCTTAACGCCAATCAAAAAACCCAATGGCGAGAAGTAAGTCGCCCTTACTCTTCCTTTGCGCTGATGGGAGATGGAAGTTTCGACTTCCTTCCGGAAAATATATCCGTGGGCGCAGTGATCATGAACGATAACGCCGGAGACTCACGCTTCAACACCTTTAGCTTTTTGATTGGCGGAAGCTATCGCTACGACATTAAAGATGATGGTAGTCATCAACTGAGAGGTGGACTCCAAACGGGAATTACGCAGATCAAACTCAACTACGACGACCTCGAATTCAACAATCAATACAATGGTGTAATCTTCGACCCCAACCTATCGAATGGTGAAGACTTTGCACGAAATTCTCGCTGGTTTCTAAACTTGAATTTTGGGCTTTCATACCAATATGCCCCTGAACCGAGAAAGACGGCCACTGTGGGTTTTGCCGGACACAACGCGAACTCTCCGAGGCAGTCATTCTTCAATGATACGGGCATTCAACTCCCGTTTCGATCATCCGTTTATGCGACTGCCGACTGGAAAATAAACGAAGACATTGATGCCCTCCCTTCTTTTCGATGGATGGATCAAGCCACTTTTACGGAAGTGATTTTCGGAACGGGCGCACGCTACCGATTGATCGACGAGCGAAATCTCTATCGTGCCATCTTTGCAGGATACTACGGTCGCTTTGGTGATAGCGGCATCGCCATGATAGGTGGAGAAATCGATGCATGGCGAGTAGCTGTGAGCTACGACATCAACGTTTCAGATCTGGAACGCTCCAGCCGAAACCAAGGTGGATTCGAATTCAGTCTTCAATACCTCTTCGGGAGAAGAGTGGAAAACAACGCCTTCCGACACAAATACTGCCCCGTCTTTTTATGAAAAACAGGATCGTCATTTTCTTTTTGCTTTTCGCAACAAGCATTTTCGGCCAAACGCTTGAAGACTGGATGATGCTGGGAGATCAGGCAATGGAGGAAAATGATCCCTACGGCGCCTTACGTTATTACAAAACGGGAATGGAGTTGGACAGCATGAAGGGCACACTGATTTACAAGGTGGCTGAGGCCTATCGTGGCGTCCAAAATTATCAGAAAGCAACTTATTACTACGACAAGATTTTCAGGCGAGATCGAGGAATGATCTTCGATGATGTTGGTATGAAGCTCGCCGAGATGCAGATGCAATCAGGAAAATATGCCGAAGCCAAAATCAACTGGCGACGTGTGCGCGATCAGTTCCGAGACGAGCCTAACAGCTATACCTATCAGAAGGCCACCCAATCGATTCGCTCTTGCGATTTGGCCGAAAAATGGTCGGCAGAACCAAAGCCTTTTGAACTGACAGGTGCCGGTGATCCCGTAAACTCGGGCGACAGCGAATTCGGAGGAAATCGGCTTAACGACGGAAAGCTCTCCTTCACCTCCCTAAGGGGAGAATACGATGGCGAAGGTCGCTTGGAAAGCGAGGCTTATTTTATCAAAAGTTACGTAGCCGATTCAAATTTAGCGGAGGTGCAGCCATACCCTATTTCCTCCATTGACTTGAGCGCCAATTATGGAAACTTAGTTGAATCGAACCAAGGGCAAAAAGCCTTGGTGATGATCGACGATCAGGGACAACGGAGTATCCATTTTTACGATGGTTTAATATGGAGGAAGATCCTTCCTAATGTCGAATCTGACACGAGCAATTACACCCATCCGGCATTTGGAAGATTCGGTGACCTGGAGGTGCTCTATTTCGCATCTGACAGAAGAGATGGTTTCGGTCAGTATGATTTGTGGTTTGTTGAACTTACAAAGCCCGATGACCTCACTAACATGGGCCCCGTAATCAACACCCCGGGAAATGAAGTCACTCCGTTTTACCGTACTGATAATGACATTCTCTTTTTCTCTTCAGACTGGCACCACGGTTTTGGCGGATACGACGTATTTCAGGCGCCCTATTATGAAGGAGAGTTTAGTTTCCCCGAAAATCTGAAGGCTCCATTCAGCACTCCTTCCAACGACCTTTATTACAGCTTCAATCCGTCAATAAAGAAAGGGAGCCTGACCTCCAATCGCGTGGGAGAAGATGACTTCGGTGGTTGCTGCAACAATTTGTTTTTATTCGAAGAGAAAGAGATTATTGAAGCCGACACGCTACCTCAAATCGCTACACTCGAAGACCTGAATAAATACTTACCGGTAACGCTCTATTTTCACAACGATGAGCCCGACCCTCGCACGAGAAACAAGGAAACCGACAAGGACTACTTAGAAACGTATCGCGACTACATCCAGCTCCTCCCCGCTTACCGAGATGAGTACCGTGCTGGCTTGAATCAATCCGACGGAGATCAGGCTGAAGAAGCAATGGATGATTTTTTCTTGAACGAGATTGATCAAGGTGTTAATGACTTGGCTCTGTTCAGCGAATTGTTAAAAAGAGAATTGGAAGAAGGCGCTCAAATTGAAATCACCGTAAAAGGATTCGCCAGCCCACTAGCCGCTACCGATTACAATGTCAACCTTACGCAGAGACGTATCTCCTCCTTGGAAAACTATTTGAGGAATTACGAGCGAGGTTCCCTTCACTCTTTCCTCGATGAAACTGCAGAAAATAGCGGGCTACTGAGAATATCTAAAATTCCTTTCGGTGAATACGTAGCCGAAAAGCTGGTGAGCGATAATCCCAATGAGAGCAACGCAGTTTATAGCATTGCTGCCGCAAAAGAGCGAAAAATAGAAATCGTTTCCGTGACCAGAGCCACCGAAGATTCCAGTCTCGCAGAGGTTCGATTCGAAAGTGAAATCATAGATTTGGGATCCGTAAACAAAGGCGACTCGGTATCTTTCCGTTTCGACTTTGAAGTAGTGAACGCCAAACCGTTTGCTATTGATTCAGTTACGAAAAGCTCCGAGGTAGAATTCCCAATTATCGAGGAATATACTCAAGGCACACATTCCATAAATGGAATTTTGGTGGTAAATGAAATCGAAGGAAAACAGAATACAATCATCACGCTATTTGGAAACCTTCCCGGGCGAAAAAAACAACTCAACCTGACTTTCGAAGTAGAATAGAATGAATAAGTACACCGTTTACGGAGAAGAGTTCTTCCCCAAATTCTCATTTCCGATCAAGGGGAATTTCAAGAAGAAAGACCTTTTAAAAATAGACTTGTCTGTAAAGAACGAATTGCTTCCATCCGGTGAGGACAAGTCGCTCGAAAGTCTACACCGTTTTATTTTTGGTACAATCAGGACAGCACGAGCCAAAGGTGCTTATGGCGGCTATTCAGAAAAACGAAATCTCTATGAGCGAAGCACCGTTTTCTCAACGAATGAAGAATACCGAAACATCCACTTGGGCGTTGACTTTTGGTTTCCGAAAGGCACAGCAGTTTGTGCGCCTATTCCCGGAAGGGTGCACAGCTTCAAGGACAATAATCAATCGGGTGATTACGGCCCTACCATTATTTTGGAGCACGTCTTAGGAAATGAAAAATTCTATAGCCTCTACGGGCATTTGAGTAGAGATTCGATTAAAGAATTGAAAGTAGGACGTATGATTCTCAGAGGAGAAGTCTTTGCTTATTTGGGAGGGCCGGATGAAAACGTCGATTGGCCGCCTCACTTGCACTTTCAATTGATCTATGATCTCCAAGGAAAAAAAGGTGATTATTCGGGAGTTTGCTTCGAATCGGAGAAAAAGAAATACCTCAAAAATTGCCCAAACCCGATTGAATTTTTCGGAGGCTTCAATGGTGTCATTGACTAAACGTCAAGGTGTTTGAACACTATTTTTTAGTAATTCTGAACTCTATCCTCTATTTTGCAGTTTAAAGTCACCTGAAGTTTTGGTAATTGTATACAGCTATAGCGAAGTGAAAAAGAGGTTTGGACTTATGTCATCATGCCTTGTTTTGCTATTAGCATGCTCCTCTCTTGGGTCAAATGACGACCCGGTCTCAGATGAGTTTACGGCTGATTTCGTTTCCGCTGATTTGTGGTTGGAGAATAGTCGCGAGTTGATCATGACCAAAAACGCACAGATCGATCAAAACATTTTCTACGCAGACTTGCCAAGCGATGACCTGAAAATTGAGATTATTCTAGATGCAGAAAACGAAGTGTCCAAAGTAAATGTACCTATAACCCCGAGCCTGTCGAAAACGCTTTATTTCGATTATGGAAGACTTTCCTTTTCAGAGACTAAATTGGATGGAGAGAACTACCTGATCTCTGCTTATGCCGATGGAAGAGCCTACGCGCATGCTTTGCCTGATGGTGGCACTCCTTCATTGAGTTTGATCAATAGCGTTGGATTAA
This sequence comes from Cryomorphaceae bacterium 1068, assembly GCA_027214385.1. Classification (NCBI taxonomy): domain Bacteria; kingdom Pseudomonadati; phylum Bacteroidota; class Flavobacteriia; order Flavobacteriales; family Cryomorphaceae; species Cryomorphaceae bacterium 1068. The sequence continues at coordinate 139,114 of JAPVXR010000010.1, forward strand.
CAGAACACACAATTCGCTCGATCAGCACGCTTGCTCAGAGGTACAGCCTGAAGGAAAAAAACGCCATTCATGACGTTCGCATTTCTGAGAAGAATGTGAGTATTCCCGAATCTGTATCTTTAGAGAAAGACTTCACGGCGATAATGAATGTCAAGCAAGGAGAGAGGATTAGTATTAGCCTTTCTTCTGATGAGCCTCACGTCTACTTCACTATCTCACCGAGTTTTGGTTCCGACATGGAACACAAATCTTGGAGTGGACCCGCTACATTTACAGGAGATATTTCCATCAGGGTATTTGCTGCAGAAGATCTTAGAAATGGAAGCTTCACGCTCGACGTGAAAAGACTCTAACCCGAGAAGCCAAGTAGTCTCTCCAACTCTTTTGGAAGCTCAGGCAAATCCTTTCGAGGCATCAACAATCCATTTAACTCAGCCAACTCTCGGAAGATGTAGTGCTTATCCATGGCTCCTTTCAAATATCCGTGCCCGCTTGATTTTCCCGTACCAACTCGTGACCCGATCATCCGCATGACCATATTCACGTGCCTCATTCGCCAAGATGCCATGAGCTCATCTATTTCCAGCAGCGACACCATCAATTCATAAGGTAAGTGCAGTAGAGGAAAACCTTTGTACAGATAGATGAATAGCGCCGAGCGACATGCTTTAGCCGAAAGCCGTCTTTTGGGGTCTTCATCATTTCCAAAAAGGGTCCTATCAAAAAGGTCTGCATTCGATTTCTCAATATCGAGCAATCCTCCTGTGTACTTCTCTCTGTAGTCAGACCAAAATGGATGTTCTTCAGGCTTATTGTCGGCGATCTGTCCCCAGATTTCTTCGTTTTCGAAATAAGGCATTCGCTCTAACCAAACATTCAGTAAATCAAGGAGATTGGTTTGCTTCTCTATATCTCTCACTCGACCCACATCCTCAGGTCGCAACTGAGAAACGTAGTATTGCTTACCGTGACGGTTTTCGTAGTGAAGTCCCAGCTTTGCCTCCAGCTCTTTCCATTGAATGCTTTGGAACCCACTGGCAGGCCTCAACAAGTCGCGAAAGTCGAGGAAGTCAAGCGAACTCATGGTTTCCATTACATTAATCTGATCTACCAATAAGCGGAGGATCTCAATAATGCGGCGACTACGGTGGACCACGACCTGCAATGTTTGGTCGTTGTCATTTACCGTTGGCTTAGAAAGCAGGGCTGTAATCGAATCTAGCTCGTAAAGCACCTGCTTGAACCAGAGTTCATAGGCCTGGTGAATCACGATAAAAAGCATCTCGTCGTGAGCTTCAACACCTGCCTTGTCGCTTTCCAGCTCTTGTGCTCCGAGTATTTTGTCGAGCTGTAAATAGTCTTTGTAGTAAACTTCTTTTTTGGACATAATCGAGTGGGTTGAATGGTGCCGCAAGATAGGAATTGAAGAGGGGCTAACAACCTGATTTTTGTCACTTCGCGTACCGTCCTGAATTCGTTTCGTAGTCAGCACATTCCATCTTAAAACTGATAATCTCAGGTTTCTTAAATGGCACATCCCAGCCACCGTCATAGGAAACGGACTTTGGCATGAGCCAACCATTGACAAGCATGTTCTCTACCTTAATGGAAATATCAAAATCAAAAAGAAGTGTTTTATGCGCTAAGCGATACGCCCGTGCAATGACCTCCTTGGTATCCCTATGAAAATAAGACGTCATATCCCGGATGACCACTTCATCTTCCTCTCCTTCTTTTACAAAACTCGAAAAGGCGATACACGGTATCGAGTCGTTGTATTCATAGAGGAAAATCGAGTAATCGTAATACTGAACCATCTCGGGACTGAAAATGGCTAGCTTATCGCCAATGAACGGAACGTTATCAATCGGCTGCCCCGGATTGAATAGCATCTTTTTGAGCTGCGCCTTGTGCTTCTCCATTTTGGAATCAGCTTCTAGTTCTTGCTCTCGCTGAACCATTTCATTCGAAACCGAATGTTTCTCAGTCGGGAAGAAAACGTCGTCGTAGACCTCGGCGGTCAGGTAGCGCCACTTACCGTTTTTCTTTTTGATCTTACCGTTGGTTTTTTCATAGGTGATTTCTACCCATTTCACTTCATCGGGAGTGAGGTGTTGAACTGCCTTCCGTTGGAGTGTGGCAAATTCGCTATCGTCTTTGTCGTAGACTACCATCGCTCCCTTGATCTCGTGAGGAAAGTACTTGAGGTTGAGAAAGGCTTGGTAAAAGGTGGTGTCTTCAATAACCTGTTTGATGAAATCCTCTGCATTGAAATCCTCCATAGCGGCATTTACCACAAACTCGTCCATGGTCACCATTTTGGCGATATCAGTTTCTTGGGCTTTCAAGCCAAAGGCCAATAAAAAGAGAGGAAATAAGACAAGAGCCTTCATAGAATTAGTCAACGAAAAAAGAGTGGTTAAGTTTTAAAAGAGCTTCAGTTAGAAAATCACGCTTGGATTCAGTATTCCCTATTTTCAGGATTCATTCTCGTATCCCAAATGGTAAGCAAGATGATCCTATCATTCTCCACTTTATATATTAACAAGTTATGCTTGGTCAAGACCGCCTCGCGATTCCCATTTTTCTCTATGACTCTGAAGGAAAATGGGTGCTCTGATATAATATCAAGTTTCTGGCTTAACAGCTGAGAAAAATTGAAGAGTTTATTCAGACTCCATACTTTAATGAGATAATCTGATATCTCGGAAAGTCGAATTTCCGCCTCACGAGTCCATACAATTTCATAAGCCATACTTAGCCTTGAACTCTTCCATTACAACACTGTTAGAGCGAACCCTCCCCTCCTCGTAATCTTTAAGTCCTCGTTCAATCGAATCCTTCAACTCTTTAGAGTACAAATCCTGAGACTTAGTTTTAGAGAGAAGCGCCACGAGATCATCAAGTAATGTTTCGTCTGTTAAGTCCAAAATTTCCTTGATAATGAGTTGTCTTTTTTCTATCAATGTCATGATCTAAAGATAATGAATTTCACTTTTCAGTCTTATTTCCATTGGCTTATAAATGGAAATGAAAAACATGATGAATAATTCAAATTGCAAATTGGCCGCTATGGCTTAGTGAATTTATGAATTAAAAAAAGCCCGACTATCTCAAGTCAGGCCTTTTAAAAAGTAAAACCTATAAGCCGGATTCTGTTCCCCAATCGAAATCGGGGCTTCCATCATTTATCTAGCCCTGTCGTCGCCGACAGGATCGAGCAGCCTACCCTCCGAGTCGAGCGAGCAGCTCTCAAGCCTCGGTTTACATGGCCTTACAGTCCGCGGGGTTTACCACCTGCACATGTTACCACATACAGCTGTGGGCTCTTACCCCACTCTTTTCACCCTTTCCAAGCCAAAGCTTGGTGGTATTGTCTCTGCGGCACTTTCCATATCCGCCTTAGGCGGACTCTTCCCGTTAGGAAGCGCGGTGCTCTGTACTGTCCGGACTTTCCTCTCCTAGATCAAGTCTAGCAGCGATGGAACGGTTTGAAACAAAGGTAGCCGAATTGTAATCGTTCGCCTAAAAATCTATCTTTGTATTCTCTTCATTTTGAAGCATTTTTTCACGGTATAACTTGCAATTGTAACATGAAACACCTGCACAACGAAGAGGATTGGCGCGTGCTTAAAAAGCGCATGATCGAAAGTGACCACGATAGGGTCACCGTATCGTTTTATCAATATGCGAAGCTCGGCAATCCTCAACTTTTCAGAGATTACCTTTTCATCCACTGGACTGACCTCGGCATTTTCGGACGCACTTACGTGGCCCACGAAGGTATAAACGCGCAAATCTCAGTTCCACGAGAACAGTTTGAAGACTTTAGAGACCACTTGAACGGTATCAGCTTCCTGAATGGCATTCGCCTCAATGTAGCGGTAGATGATGATGGAATGAGTTTCTATAAACTCATCATCAAGGTGCGGCCAAAAATTCTAGCTGACGGCCTCAACGACGAGACCTTTGACGTAACCGACAAGGGGAAACACCTCAAAGTGGAAGAGTTCAATGAACTGATTGAACAGGACGACACCATATTGATCGACATGCGCAACCACTACGAAACGGAAGTAGGCCATTTCAAAAATGCCATTACACCGGATGTGGATACCTTTCGCGACTCGTTGCCTCATATCTTGGACAATCTGAAAGGATTGGAAGACAAAAACTTGGTGATGTATTGCACGGGAGGAATCCGTTGCGAGAAAGCATCAGCTTGGCTCAAGCACCAAGGTTTTCCCAATGTACATCAGCTCGAAGGTGGTATCATTGAGTACACGCGGCGTGCCAATGAAAAGGGACTAGAGAATAAGTTCGTTGGAAAGAATTTCGTCTTTGATGAGCGTATGGCCGAAGGAATTACCCGCGACGTTATCGCCCGCTGCCACCAATGCGGCGAGCCAAATGACACCCATGTAAACTGCCTGAACAAGGGCTGCCACACTCTCTTTATCCAATGCGAAAAATGTGCGGAGAAGTACGAAGGTTGCTGCTCAACTGATTGCCAAGAGGTAACTCACCTAACCGAAGAAGAGCAGAAAAAACACCGTGAAGGAAAGCACGCCAACGCTAAGATTTACAAGAAAGGACGGTCGCCACATATCAAATACAAGACATTGCATAATCCTTTGGAGGAAGCTCTGAAAAAGTATAAGTAGAGTCAGTACTGTTAGCTCCCTTTGGAAGTTAAAGCTTCCGTTCTAGGATTTTCAATTCATGAATGACGTGAGGTAGATTCTCATCGATTACTTCCCAAACTATTCGATAATCAACTCCAAAATACTCATGGATCAGCCGATTTCGATAACCCTTGAGTTGCTTCCATGGGATTCCATCATTCGAATTCTTTAACTCCTCTGAGATTCGGGAGGCAGCTTCTCCGATTATTTCAAAATTTCGAATAACAGCATCAACCGTTTTCTCATCATTTATAAAATCATCGTAAGAGTATCCTGAAGTGTATGAAATAATTTTTTGCCCTGATTCCAGCATGTCTTGAACAAGAAACAAATCTTCTCGCTTAGACATAAATTAAATCATTTTTGATGGCCTCGTAGTACTTTGGCTTAATTCCATTGCGAGAAACCAAATCAACCTTTAGTCCCAATCCTTCTTCCAACTCCTCCGCCAAATTGATGAATCGCGCTCCAATTTTTCCATTGAACTCCACCAAAATATCCAGATCACTATCCTCTGTGAAATCGTTGCGAGAGTATGATCCAAAAATTGCCATTGTCTTCAATGGATATTTTTTCTCCAAAGAAGACTTCAGTACGGTTAATTTTAGTTGGATATCGCCTGGAACCATGATCAATCAAAAATACAAAACTTAACGTTGTCTTGCTCATCTGCTGAAAGGTGATGAATAATTTGAATTGGAGAGAATGAAAAACTACTCTAATTGATTGAAGTATTTGAAGATATGAATCAGTCGATACACCTACCTTTGATAACTGATGACTGAACTCCAAAATTCCCTTCGACTCCCTTGCGGCGAAATCCTCAAAAACCGACTGGCCAAAGCAGCCATGACCGAGCGCATTGCCAATAGTCGTCAAGAACCAACAGTTGAACACGAGCGACTGTATCGTGCATGGAGCGAAACCGGAGCGGGATTGCTCATCTCGGGAAACGTTCTCGTCGATAGGGACCATTTGGAGTCAGCAGGCAATATCTGTTTTGACGAAAAGTCTGACTTGGAGAAACTCAAAAGCTGGGCGGCTTCGGTGGACAGACCACAAACACATTTCTGGATTCAACTGTCGCATGCAGGGAGACAGACCAATCGGTTTGTCAACAAACAACCGCTGGCGCCATCCGCCATTCAGCTCCATAAAATGGGACTCTTTGGAAAACCTAAGGCCATGGATGAGTCGGAGATTCTCAAAGTCATTCATCAATTCCGAAAAGCAGCTCTGATTACCAAAGAAGCAGGTTTTACGGGAGTTCAAATTCACGCGGCTCATGGATACTTATTGAGTCAGTTTCTTTCTCCCCTTACCAATAGAAGAACGGACCAATGGGGTGGCTCATTGGAAAACCGCTCAAGGCTACTTAAAGAGATTGTACGCTCGGTTCGAGAGGTGGTAGGCCCTGAATTTCCGATATCAGTGAAACTCAACTCGGCTGATTTTCAACACGGAGGATTTATAGAAGACGAAGCCTTGAACGTAATCGAGATGCTCGAAGTTGAAGGTGTTGATCTGCTTGAAATATCGGGAGGTACGTATGAGAAAGTTGCCTTCTTTCTCCACGACGAAGAGCAGCGAGAGAGCACCAAAAAGCGCGAGGCCTACTTCTTGGATTTCGCCGAAAGGGTGCGCGCATCAAGCAAAATGCCCATCATGGTAACGGGGGGATTTCGCAGCTCTAGGTTTTGCAATGAAGCGCTCAAAGCAAACAAACTAGATGTTGTTGGTATGGGCAGACCCTTCTTGTCGAATATCGACTTGATCCCTCAATTTTTGAGCAATAAAAAAATCACTTTGGACAATCCCCCGATTCGTTCTTGGTTAAAATCAGTAAACGACTCTGCCGAAGCTGGTTTTTACGCTCGACAACTCATCCAAATCGCTAAAGGACAACCAATCAAAAAGAAGATGAATGCCTTTTTGTGTGCCAACTTCTTAGTAACCTATGAGTTTTTCAAAGGACTTCGTCGAGAGAAAGCCTAGGTTTTTGAATCTGTTAATTATGTTTGCAACATGATCGATTACCGCCACTACAATGTCATAGTACCCAAGTTCAAAATCGAGGATTTAGTAGCGGGTGGCGTGAAAACACTGAGAGAAAACTTCGGCGGTGGCGATTTTCAAGAAGATGAATATCTGGTAGGTATGGGAGTAAAAAATGCCACAGAAGTGCGAGAAGTATTCGAGAAGCTTTTGGAACTCGGATTGGCATTTGATGAACCCTCTGCAACAACGGACGATTTCACCGTGGTGGCCAAAGAAGGAGTTTGGTGGCCGGTAGCTTGGCTTGTCTCCAATGATAAAGGTTCGTGGTTTATTGCGGATGTAGAGGCGCCAAATGGTCGATAGTCCTTAGTCCGTGGTCGATGGTCTGTGATATCTGGTTTTGGTTAGTATGGTGTTTTCTTAAAACACTATTTTTATCAATATGAACCAGTATAGAAATTTGAGAGTTTGGAAGCAGTCGATGGATTTGGTTTAGGCAGTATATCAACTAACTGACACTTTTCCTGATTCAGAAAAATTTGGTCTGATAAGTCAATTGAGGAGATCAGCCGTTTCTAAGCCGAGTAATATTGCTGAAGGAGCGCGAAGGAATGGTCAGCGTGAGTTTCACCATTTTCTGGGAATTGCAAAAGGTTCTCTAGCTGAATTAGAAACCCAACTTGAGATTTCACAAAGGCTAAAATTCAAGGTCGACGCAGACTACGAGACACTGCTCTCATTATCTGACTCTTTGGGTCGAATGATTTCAAATTTGCAATCCTCAATAAAAGCATCAGACTACCCGAACATTTCGGAGCCTCCTGAGTTTTACCAAAATGAAATTGATTATAGTATAAACCCCAGACTATCGACTATCGACTAAAATCCAAAAAAATGAACGACATAAAGGGAAAAACAGCCCTCATCACCGGAGGAACAAAAGGAATAGGATACGGCATAGCTGAAATGCTTTTGAAAAAAGGGGTATCCGTGTGCATTACCGGTCGAAATACTGAGACAGTAAAAGAGGCAGCAGAAAAACTCAATCAGGTAAGCGATGCAACAGCAATTGGCATCACTGCTGATGTACGGTCATACTCCGATATGGAAAACGTAATCGATCACATGGTAAGCCAACTGGGGAAAGTAGATGCCGTAATTGCCAACGCAGGTCTCGGTCACTTCGGAAGTATAATGGACCTCACCCACGAGCAATTCACCCAAACGGTTGATACCAACCTCACGGGAGTATTCAATACCATCAAGCCTGCGCTCAACGCCCTGAAAGAATCGAGAGGGTATATTATCACCATCGCGAGTTTGGCGGGTACTAACTTCTTTGCGGGAGGCTCAGCTTACAATGCCAGCAAATTTGGCTTGGTAGGCTTCACCCAAGCAGTTATGCTCGATTTGCGTCAGCACGATATTAAAGTGAGTACGATTATGCCCGGATCAGTGACCAGTCACTTTGCGGGTCATACGCCAAATGAGGCAGATGCTTGGAAAATTCAACCCGAAGACATTGGCGAGATGGTCGTTTATCTCTTGGAAACCAATCCTAGAAATCTACCGTCGAAGATTGAGGTAAGACCGAGTAAGCCGCCGAAGTAGTCGGTGGTCGATGGTAGATGGTAAGTGGTAGATGGTAAGTGGCAGTAAAACCCCATAGCTATCGACCAAGGACTAGGGACCATGGACCACGGACTAAGGACTACAAACTAAAACTCACGCTCCCACCCTATCTTTCTTCGCGTTCTTCCCCGCGTTTTTCTCGATGTATTTAATCACCTCGGCAGCGATGTCTTTTTTAGTGGCTTTTTCGATGCCTTCGAGTCCCGGAGATGAATTGACTTCCAAGACGAGGGGCCCACGTGACGATTCAATCATATCTACGCCCGCCATGTTAAGCCCCATGGCTTTGGCGGCGGCGAGAGCAACTGCACGCTGTTTCGGTGTGAGCCTTACTGCGGTGGCAGTTCCACCTTGATGCAGGTTCGAACGAAATTCCCCTTCAGCACCTTGACGTTTCATCGCGCCTACCACTTTTCCGTTTACCACAAAAGCGCGGATATCAGCACCACCTGCTTCAGCGATAAACTCCTGTATCAAAAGGTTGGCTTTGAGGCCATGAAAAGCTTCTACTACTGATTTGGCCGCTTTTTTAGACTCTGCCAATACCACCCCGATTCCTTGGGTACCTTCCAGCAGTTTGATCACCACAGGAGCTCCCCCGATTTCATCAATTAGCGGGTCGAGCTTCTTGGGGTGATTTGTAAATATGGTCTTTGGAATCCCAATATCGTGGCGACTGAATATCTGCGTGCTGCGCAGCTTGTCGCGCGAACGAACAATGGCAATAGACGAGTTTACCGTAAAGGTATTTCGCATCTCAAACTGACGAACTACCGCCGTGCCGTAAAACGTGACTGAGGCTCCGATACGAGGTATGATCGCATCCACATCACTCAAATCCTTGTTGTTATAAATGACCCTCGGATTCTTGTGTTCACCTATCAGCGAGCAACCCAAATGGTCCACTACAATGGCTTCGTGACCCCGCTTTTCGGCAGCCTCTTTTAACCGGCTGGTTGAGTACAAGTTCTTGTTTCGGCTTAGTATAGCAATCTTCATAATTCGTTTTGCACGTAACTTCTGGATACATCAATAAGAAAGTCGTCTGCCAGAAATCGACGGCCCAACAATACGGAATAATTCATGGTCGAACGGTCGTTTAACGAAACTTGTGTCATCTTTTCACAATCGCCTAACTTTATCTTAAGCTCCACAATATATCGGGTTTCGACTTGTCCGTTTGAGCTCTTAATTTTTCGACGCCTGAATTTCTTGAATCGAACCACTTTTTTTGATCGTTTCAAAAAATGACAGCACAACACCTTCTTGCCTCTCATCTCTTCCTCCCAAATCTCATCGCAATGCACGGAAGATGATCTGGCTCCCGAATCAATTCGGGCTACAATATGTTCGCGCTTTTGATCAGGAAAAGATACCTTCTCCTTATTGCCAACTATTCGCTTTTCTCCGACTCGGTCTACCACTGGGGTCTTTCTTTTTAAGGTCGCAAAGGTATTCATTTCAATCGCCGATCAAGAAAGGATACGAACAGAGTTTAACCTTAGTATCTTCGCGAAAAATATACACCTCACCGCAGTGAAGAAGAAGATCGTAATCGCAGGTCAAAGCATCCCCGCAGGGACTCAGGAAAAAATCAATATTCGACTGGCTAAGTTGCCATCGGGAACAGTCATCGATCTGCCCGTATACATCTATCGAAGCACAAAACCGGGGCCTACCGTCTTGCTTAGCGGAGGCCTTCACGGCGATGAGATAAACGGGATAGAAATAGTAAGAAGCTTAATAGATGGAGGGCATTTTGAAAACCTCCAACGAGGCTCGGTGGTGGCCATACCCGTGATGAACATCTACGGTTTCTTGAACTTCAGTCGGGATGTGCCTGATGGCAAAGACGTCAATCGCAGCTTCCCCGGATCGACCACAGGCTCGCTGGCTTCTCGCATAGCCCATTTCATCAGCCACAATATTCTCAAGGAAATTGATTTTGGTATTGACTTCCATACGGGCGGTGCCTCGCGCTTTAACTTTCCGCAAATACGCTACGCGCCGAAGGACAAAAAAGCTGCCGAACTGGCCGAACAGTTCGGAGCACCGGTTACCCTCCACAGCGGACTTTTGGAAAAGAGCCTGCGCAAGCAAGCTTTCAAAATGGGCAAATCCATCTTGGTATACGAAGGTGGCGAGAGCATGCGTATGGATGAGGAAGTGGTACGGCAAGGAGTAGACGGTGCTCTTCGTCTGCTACAAGCCCATAACATGATCGATGATGCTCCTGCGGCCAATTCGCCCTCTATAAAATGTGAGAAATCAATTTGGATTCGCGCAAAGCGAAGCGGAATCTATCGCGGCATCATCAATTCGGGAATGACCATAGCCAAAGGCGACGTACTCGGCTACATTACCGATCCTTTCGGCGAATTCAGCACCGCCGTAAAATCGCCCGCAGCAGGGCTCGTTATTTGCCACAACAATATGCCTGTGATCAATCAAGGCGATGCGTTGATCCATTTGGGGTTGATTTGAGTCGGATCTCCCATCAGCCGTAGTGTGATAGTTGACTAGTGGCAATTTACGCCTTCGAGGCATATTGGCAAGGAACCAAGTTTTTGTGAGCCTTTCCTTTTCCCATTAGATAAACCGAGCAGTTTTCGTTATATTTCCTTTCCGACCAATTTGAAACATTTTAATCTCGCAGTAACCCATGAAATACTTTTATCCAATTTTGTGTCTTTTCGGCCTTTACACCTTTTCGGCGCAAGCCCAAGAATCGGAAATATTGACTAAATATCCCGAGGTAATTGATGGTAGCGTAAGAACCATTACCATAGATGAAGAGATGGACCGAATTTATCTTTCCGGAAATTTTACTCAACTAAGAGAAAACGATACGGAAATAAGGCCATTTCTAAGCACTTTTACCAGCGATCAAACTTCCCTGATCAACGAGACTCCTGAAGTAAATGGATTCTTACGCGATGTCATCAGCGACGGCGAAGGCGGGTATTTCATTACGGGCGAATTCACTAAAGTTGGAAGCTTTGATAGAAACGGAATCGCCCACATAACCGCAGACAATCAAGTGACTGCGTTAAACTTGGATATAGACGGCGATATTTTCGATATCCATCTAGACTCAGAAAAACAGGTCCTATATCTAGCAGGGTTTTTTAATACAGTAAACGGGATTGACCGCAAAAACTTCTTTGCGGTAGATTACAATTCTTACGATGTTCTTCCATTCAATCCCACCGTGAATGGTCCCGTTTACGACATTGAACAAAAAGGAGACACCATTTTCATCGGGGGTGGATTCAGCGGTGTGGGTGAGATAAGAGGGCTCAGCGTTTCATATAATCCTACTACAAAAGATGTCTCCGATAAAGGACCATTTTCCAATAGAGCGATTACTGCGGCAACTCCTGATGGCGAAGGAGGTTGGTATATCGCAGGACAATTCACCAATATAAAAGACAGCTTGAGAGGACGTATTGCAAGGATTGATGCGGATGGAAATGCAACCGCTTTCAACGCTGATATTTTTCTTTTATCGCAGCCATTGAATACGCGCATGCACTCTTTGCTTTTGCACGAAGGAGCTCTCTACGTTGGCGGTTTCTTCAATCGTGTAAATGGGGAAGAAATTGTAAATATGGCAAAACTAGATGCCGAAACGGGCGAAGTATTGCCATTCACACCAAATCCCAACGGAGATGTAAGACAAATTGGGCTTTACAATGACAGCCTTCTGGTATGTGGTTCATTCACTAATATAGCTGAAACGACAACGAAGCGTTACATAGCGCTGCTGGATACAGAAAGTGGAAATGCCTCAGAATCATTTGACATCAATGTTGATGATGATGTCTTTGCATTTAACATCTCAGATGGGTTCATCCAGTTTGCGGGAGAATTTTCAGGAGTAGGCACTCAGCCGAGCGCTTTATTCTTTACGGTTGATTTGAATAATCCCTCTTTTATCCCCGTTGCGGCCGGATCAGAGCTTACCGGAACGGTATTCGATATGGCCGTAAAAGGGGATACTGCTTTTCTGGCCGGTAATTTCTCAGGTACGGCAGTGGAAGAACTCGCTGCTATAAATTGGACTACGGGTGAACTACTGGACTGGACACCTTCGCTAAATACAGTTGCAGATCAGTTGGAGATCATCGGAGACAAGCTTTTTGTAGGGGGATATTTCGTAAGAGTCGACGGAGAGGCGAGACCACTTATTGCTGCATACAATGTGGATGATCTAACCCTTACGTCAGATGCTTTTGCTTTTTCGCTGCAGTCTACGGAGTTTGCCAGATGCACTGCGCTGGAAGAAAGCAACGGAGAAATTTTGGTTGCTACCTCTGCGGGTCAAATCCAAGAAGACCTCAGGCTGAGTTTTGCCGCTTTCGACTTAAGCGGAGAAGCACTGGACTTGTCCATCCCTTTTTCAGAAGGTTTGACGGTTGTCCCCACAAATTTACAGATCGTCTACGACATCGAAATCATAGGTGACAAAGTGTACGGCGGTGGTAACTTCAGCGGTGCCAATCTCAACGGGTCACAGTATTTGGCTTCTGCAAGTATTATCACAGGCGAGCCAGACCTTCCTATCGCTCAGCTAAATGAAAGAGTTTTTACACTCGCCCAAGATTTTGAAAACAATAAACTCTATTTCGCAGGAGATTTTACTGAAATGAATGAGGAGACCAAGCGATTCATTGCTCGGGTTGATCTGACAGACGGTGAAGTAGACCCGTGGGGTGTATTCATTAAGGGTTCCTTTCTAAGGGATATCGAAATTGCCGATGATGAGATTTATGTGGGTGGCGAGTTCACTAAAATCAAAGGTGTTGATAGACAAAACCTTGCTGCGCTCACCAAGGTTGGGTTTAATGTAACGGACTTTAATCCTGACCCTGATTCACAGGTAAATTCTATCTCAGAAAATGCGGGTGAGGTCACTTTTGGTGGTAGCTTTAATACCGTAAAGCCTTCTCTAGCTGAACCCAACGATGTAGAAACGTTTGCCATCTTAGACCGAACTACGGGACAACTCTTAGATGCTCCCACATCACCCAATGTGTTTGCAGATGAAATAGTCATTGATGGGGATAGAATACTTTTTGCCGGTGGTTTTAGTCAGTTTGGCGATTCTGCCAGACAGGGAATAGCTGCTCTTGATAGAGAAACGCTTGAAGTAACGGAATGGGGAAATAATCTTAGCCTGCTCGGAGATGAAGTTCGCATCAGAGATATTGAATTGAATAACGACAGAGTATATTTCGTAGCAGGAAATACTGATAAAAATCTAGGCGCTTTGGATCGCGCGACGGGTGCACTACTGGATTGGCCCGAAGTAGAATTCGACTTTTCTAACAGCCCGGCTGGTGACGGCTTCTACTCTATCGTTGCGTCAGACACAAGTATTTTTGTAGGAGGTGAGTTTTTTATGGCTTCACCTCAAGACGGCTCACTGATTTTCAGCATTGTAGAAATTGGAAAACAAGGAGGGGAATTAACTGATTTTTCTATCAACGAATTTACTGGCCCGCTCGGCTCAAGCTATGAAATAGCTCGAGCATTAAAAATGTTGATTTATCAAGACGATATTATCGTAGCAGGACAAATCGCGGCAAATGGTGAAGGGATCGTCAAAGTTAATACACTGACAGGCGATTTGGTGATTTTACCGAATGCAGGGCTTCCTACCGGTGGTGGAGATCCTTTCAATAATTCAACTTACGCATCGGGTCGCGACTTATTCCTTTCCGGCAACTTACTCTATTTTGCTGCCGATGCCTACGCCGCTGAGTATTCACTACTGAATAATGCATATACTGCGGTTTACTCAAATGAAGACTGGTACGACATTGTTTTTGATACACCGCCCATCGGAGGTCCTAGATGGGATCCTATTTATACCGCTTTTTCAATAGCTGCTGACTCAGAAGGAAAAGTTTTTATTGGTGGTAATTTTGAAGAAATAATCGATCGCCCGAGAAGAGGCTTGGCAGTGCTTAAAACTACTCAGTGCGAATCACCCCTTTCCGGCAGCGTCACCACCACCTCAGTAACCCGTGACATCTGCCTTAACAATGAGCAACAAGATATCGTACAAGCAGAAGTTGCAGGCAATACCGGTAACGGGGTTTTCATCCTTCACAACAGCGATTACGACATCTTCTCCGTAAGGCAAACGGGTACCTTCAAACCCGACAATCATCCTCCCGGAAATTACTTCGTATCGCACGTGGCCTATACTGATGACAACTTGAATCAGACCGACAACCTCAACGATCTGGAAGGCTGCCTTTCCGTTAGTGGCTCATTTGCCGTGACCAGTTTTAGAGCAGAAGCCGGTCAAATCGGCACCTCCGATCCCAAGGACTATTGTGTCGGAGATTTGCCGGCTACCATCTCCTTTGATCGGATCAACAGCAGCGGAATAAATCAGGGATTTGTCCTGCTCAACAATTCCAATCAGATTATCGAAGTGAGCACCGATGGAACTTTCGTCTTGGAAGACCTCACCCCGGGCAAGTATAAAGTAGCATCCGTATCGACCGACGAAACAGTGGTATTGGAAGACATTCAAGCCTCCAACCTCGACCCCTGTTTTGACTACTCCAACATTGTGAAAATAGACATCGAGACCTGCGAGGAGTTGCTTATCGCTTCCAACCCCAATCCCGTGGTAGATGTTTCCAACGTTTCGTTCACAACGACCGAATCAGAAAACGTTCAGCTCGAGCTATATGACCTTACGGGAAAAAGAATCGGGTTGATCTATGCCGGTATGGCTCCCGGCCAAACGCCGATGATGTTTCAGTACGATACCTCATCGCTACCGCAGGGCGTTTACATCTACAAGCTCACCACCGAGAGCGAAGTGAAGACAACGAAGTTTTTGAAGAATTAAAGAGAATAACACAGCCTTATTTGATAAAGCCCTCCGTGATTTCGGGGGGCTTCTTAGCGGATAGGAATGCACCGAGCAAAGCGCAAACAGCGCGGAGGTTGAGAACCCTTTGGAGAAAACTGAACTACCATTTGTTCTCGATACTTTTCACTCCTATGTCGTGAAACACTCGAACTGAGAAATCAATTACTTCCCTGCGGTCAGTGAGATCGCTCCTTTGTCGATAAGTTCTAATTGCTCATCCCTCGC